>DAORIP010000011.1:0-8897 GCA_035438565.1 bacterium
ACCCTTTCACCCAACGCCTTTTCTTTGCTTGCACGACGCTGCTCTTGAACGAAATTCTGAAACGCGTAAGCGGGACCGCGCATAAAGTGAAGTCCAGCCGCTATTGATCCGTAGCCCGAGGCGACAGCTGCTATTGATCCTGCAACAGAAGCGCTGTTCGCCAGCTCTTTCACCACCTTGCCCTCAGTTACTCTTGTGGTGATATGAGCGTCGAGGAGCTCCTTCAATTCCTTCTCCCAACGATCCTGAACCTCGACCTCTGCAACCTGTGCAGCCTCAGAGATGCGAACAAGTCGAACCATAAGCGAAGCCTTGGCTTCTTTTGAAAGATATCGAGACGCATTAATTCGTTTCACTATTTTTTGCTTTCGTGCCGCAAGATCAGCCTGAATATCAGGGGATACTTCGGATTTTTGCTCTGCGGTTCGCAATGCCTCCTGAACTGCAGTTGCTAATTCCGCCTTTTCGCGGCCTGTGTAATGGCTTTGCGCCACATAACGCGCCAGATCGGGAGCTAATGCAACTCCAAACGTACTCGCAACGCCACCGAGCACCGCCGCACTCCCACGCAAAATATACTCTTCACGGCTCATGCCCTGCGTCTCCCCCAACTCCTGTGGCGATAATTCACCATATACTTCTTCGCGTAGCGTCCTATCCCATCCGTGACGGATATAATCCAAGGCTCCACTCAACCTGGCCCGAGCTCGAGCAAAAACTCCTTTTGGTTCTTGCACAAGAGCAGACACTGGCGCCCTCTCTCCTTCTGGGCTAATTTCCGCAACCACTTTAGCGACAGATTTTTTCGCGACTCGTTTTGGCTTTGGTGGGGCAACCATTTCCGTCACTTCCGGAGTCTCAGCTGCAACCTCTCCAAACTCATTCATGCGTAAGGCCTCACCTTCATGCTTCACTTCAACATTCGTCATCTGTGCAACGCGATCTTTCGCAGCATCTTGAACGCGACGCAAATCTCGTAATACAGAGAGGGCCCCAAATTCAAGAAGATCTACATCTTTGCCCCGCGTTTTTTCTTCAGAAATCGCACGCAAAAGATTATCGATCACTACATCAGTCGCCACCAAAACATCATTCACTTTCCGAACATCAGGTGTAGACTCGCGTAACATTTGTCGCGCTTCAGCGATTTCCGAGCGAATAACATCAAGCTGAGACCGTAAGACAAATCCCCTTCCCTCCGCTCTCTCCGGAGTCTGCAGATGAACCTCCGCGACCGGAACCTCAGCCTCAGTGGATACAGTTTTTCGATTATCTTTATTAAGAATGCGATGCAAACGCGTACGCTCTTTCCGCAATCGCGCCACAGTATCGCGTAGGGAACGTTTTTCCAGTGTTTGCTCTTTAGTTAATTTTTTTACACCAAACAAACCCGTGATCCGAGCGTCCTCAAGGCTAAGCGTCATGAGTGCGTCGTCAAGCTTTTCTTCAACTTCTCGTCGCTCAATTTCAGTAAGCTCACCACGTGCAACCAAGGCAGAAACAGACTCAAGTAACGCACGTGCTCCGTCTACATCTGGCATCACCTCAGCCTGAAGAATCTCCTCCTCGGGAGGTGGAGGTGGCATGTCATCACCGTAATAATCGCGTAACTCCTTATCAACGCTTTCAAAAAATGCCGATGACGAATCATCAACCGCACGTTCATGAAGAACGTCCGCCGCCAGCTCAGCTCCAGCTAAAGCTCGTGCTGCGTCTCGGGTTGCAGCTACGTGAGCCGCCGTATTCAAAGCTTCAAAAAATGGACTTTCAGCAGGCGTTAACTCTGGACCCTCAACAGCCTGCAGTACATCGACAGCTCTATCAGGAAGTACGATTGGCTCCTTACCCGGACCAGCATACGTACCCTTAGCGCGCTCCCGCAGGCGTGCAAGATCTTTTTGCCTTGCTATCGCCACAGCTTCAGGTACATGAACAAGCGCAGTCCTGGCCCGCTCAATCTCGAAGCTCCTCGCGTCACGCGCCGACTCAGCAGCAGTAAGTTCATTAAGCTCATCAGACCAAACCCGTAATTCATTCACTTTAGCAAAAAAATCCTTCCTTCCCCTGCCTGAAAGTTCGTTTTGAATTTCCGCCGAAGTGTAATCCTCGGTCCTACCGACCGCCGAAAAGATCATCGCTTCACGATCCTCGACTTCAACTCCTGCGTTCCAAAAATCATCAGTGTCCCTGAGTTTACGCAAACTTCCCTGAATCAAATCAGAAAGTGTGGTCATGCGCACTTCCGGACTGTTCTTGTGTGCTTCTCGTGCCGCCATAGCCTTCCCTAATTGGTCTAGGCCGACGACAACATTTTGTCTATTCCCTTTTCCCATAGCTATTTGGAAAGTTGCTCAAGTTCTTTCTCTACAGCATCAAAATCTTGATGCGCCTGTTCTTGAATGGCTACGAGTGACAAGTCACGCTGATGGAGTGTCGCCTTAATTGCAACAAGCAGATCCTCAAGCTCCGCCCTGACCTCTGCCCGCATATCACTTTGGAGCAAAACATCAAATTCACCCAACTGCGTCGCAGTCATAAGCGGCACCAATTCAGCCCAGGCTTGCTTCTCCTCAGCACTAAAATGAGAGGCGGCAAGCATCTCGGCAAGATGAGCCCCGTAGGCGCGAGCATCAGACAACAAATTGGCACGCGAAGTATTCATGGATGTAGCCATATGAAGTTAGCCCAATTGTACCATGATCAGACCATTCAAAAGTCAAACATCAATGCACAACTTGTCCCCCTTTACGAACTGGTCAAGCCTCTGTATGTTCTACACTAGAGGTTCAAAAGCCTATGCCATTTGCATTTGAAAAATTCAAAGAGACTTTAGATAATCGCTACTCTCAAGAGGACGTCGCGCTCATTGAGCGTGCCTTTGAATTTGCAAAAACCGCCCACGAAGGCCAAGTACGTGTCACTGGAGAGCCATACTTTGCTCACGCCGCAGCCGTGGGAACAAAACTCGCCGAACTCAAACTTCCAAGTGAAGTTATCGCCGCTGGAGTTCTCCACGATGTCCCAGAAGACACTCAAAATACCATTGATGATATTCGCGAGAATTTTGGAGATGATATTGCAAGCATGGTAGGAGCGGTTACAAAACTCGGAAAAGTGAAATATCGCGGGGAAGATCGTTACGCGGAAAATCTTAGAAAAATGTTCGTCGCCATGGCAGAAGATGTCCGCGTTATTTTCATCAAATTCGCAGACCGCATGCACAACATGGAAACGCTCTACGCGCTTGAAGAAAAGAAGCGCATTCGTATCGCTAAAGAAGTGCTAGAAATTTACGCCCCAATCGCTAATCGCTTAGGCATGGGTGAATATCGTGGATTATTCGAAGACTACGCATTTAAATATTTACAACCAAAAGAATATAGCTGGACCCAACACCTTCTCGAGGAGCGTGTAAAAAAATTCGGACCCGCCATGGAAAGAGCCCTAAAAAATGTCGAATTCGAAATTCGTAAACATGGTATCCAGGACGTAGACCTCAATGGTCGTGTCAAACACTGCTACAGTCTTCACAAAAAACTACTGCGCTACAAGAGCGATATCAGCAAAGTTTACGATCTCGTGGCGCTTCGAATTATCGTCAAAGATGTTCCCGCCTGCTACGCCGCGCTTGGAATTCTTCACGGACTCTACACACCACTTCCAGGCCGCATCAAAGACTACATTGCTCAGCCAAAACCAAATGGTTACCAATCTTTACATACCTCAGTTTTTGACGAGCAGGGATCTGTACTCGAGTTCCAAATTCGTACGCACCAAATGCATGAAGAAAATGAGTACGGTGTAGCGGCACACTGGCGCTATAAAGAAACCGGCACTACAACGCCAAACGAACGCCAAGTACACTGGATGGAAGAATTAGCGCAAATTCAAAAAGAGCTTTCCACCTCTGACTTCATGCAGCACCTCAATGAGCTCAAACTGGACATGTTCAGCGATCGAATCTTCGTCTTTACTCCACGTGGAGACGTTATCGACCTTCCAGAACAATCAACACCGATCGATTTGGCTTATGCCATCCATTCAGAAATCGGAAATAAGGCCGTACAGACACGGGTGAATGGAGAAATCGCCAGTCTCGATACGCCCTTAAAATCGGGGGACCTGTGCGAAATCATCGTGGATAGAAATCGAAAACTTCCAAACGAAGATTGGCTTGAGTTTGTAAAAACACGCCATGCCCGCGAAAAAATTCGCGACGCCCTGCGCGGTACCAAACCCGGACTTTGGTCTTCACTTATGAAACACGTCCGGTAAAGCGGTCAATCAATTCCTTCAAATCTTCACGAGAATAGAAATGCACCACCACCTTGCCGGTACCGCCCTGCATTTCAATAACAACCTTTGTTCCAAGTTTTTCACGAAGTTCAGCCTCAAGCGCTGCGATGTTTGGATCTTTTGCTCCGGTATTCTTTCGATTTTTCACTCCAGCCTTAGCCTCAGCCTGGCGCACCGTCATGTTCCCGGACAGCATTTGCGCAAAAATTTCTCGGCGACGACTTGGCACCGGTTCGGCTAATAAGGTTCTTGCGTGACTACGAGAAATACGACCGTCCGCAAGTGCATCGAGCACGTCTTTTTCAAGCTCAAGCAAACGTAAAGCGTTCGTAATTGTGGAACGCGCCTTGCCAACCCGACCAGCGATATCTTCCTGACGTAAACCAAATTCATTGATCAATGCCTGATACGCACGCGCTTCTTCAACAGCGTTCAAATCCTGACGCTGAATATTTTCAATAAGCGCAAGTTCAAGCTTCTGCTGCTCATCCGCATGCGGTCGTACAATGACCGGAATACTTTCAAGTCCAAGTGCTCGAACAGCACGCAAACGTCGCTCACCGGCAATGAGTTCATATTTTCCCTTGCCGGATTCAATAACAACCAACGGCTGCAAAATACCGTGTTCCAATATACTTGCCTTCAAATCAGACAATGCCTCATCATCAAAATATGCTCTGGGCTGTTGTGAATTTTCTCGAATAGCACCCGGGGACACGTATTGAATACGCAAATCACCCTCACCGGTATCAACCGGCTCAGGAGAAAAATCCCCTGTCTGCATGGCAGAAGAATCTTTTTCTGACTCTTCCGCAGGCACAGGCGCCAACGCCTGAGCTACCGGTGCTGACGCAGGGATCGATCCGGCTCCGGGCCCAATCAATGACCCAAGGCCCCTCCCCAATCCCCCTTTTGGCTTTGACATAATATTTCGAACGAAGGTGAGAAATCGCTGATTAGTTGCTTAGACCTGGGCCTGCTCGCGCTCTAGGAATTCTCTCGCTAACCGTTCGTAGGCTTTGGCCGCCTTTGAAGCGGGATCGTAATGGAGAATCGACTTTCCAAAACTTGGCGCTTCAGCTAAGCGCACACTGCGCGGAATAACAGATCGGAAAATCTTACCCGGAAAATGTTTATACAACTCTTGCAAAACCTGGTTAGATAGATTCGTCCTCGGATCAAACATCGTAATCACCGCACCCATAATCGCAAGATCCGGCTTCAGGTGCTCACGCACCAACCCCACGGTCTGCATAAGCTGCCCAAGACCCTCAAGGGCATAGTATTCGGCCTGCACCGGAACAAGAACACTGTCACTTGCAACCAATCCATTAATGGTCAGGAGTCCAAGTGACGGCGGATTGTCGATAATGATGTAGTCGTAATCGTTCCGAACAGATAGAAGTGCCTGTTCTAACTTACGCTCACGGTTAAACTCGCTCACAAGTTCCACCTGGGCTCCGGCAAGATTAGCACTCCCTGGCAAGATCGACAGCCCATCATGAGCAGTGCTCAAAATAAAATTTTTAGTCTCCTCAGCAGAAGATAAGGCTTCGTACGTACCAGGAATGTTAGAAATATCATGACCGAAACCACTTGAGGCATTCCCCTGTGGATCAAGATCAACCAACAGCACGTACTTGCCGTAATGAGCTAAATACGCAGCTAAATTCATAGAAGTCGTGGTCTTCCCCACGCCACCCTTCTGATTCACCACCGAAACAATGTGAGCCATATTCGAGGGCTATTCTACCACAGACATTTCAGAGAAACAGCTTGCATATGAACAGCCTCATCCCCTCTCTATAAACAAAAATCTCCCACAAAAATGTAGGAGATTTTTGGTACCACGGGAGGGACTCGAACCCTCAATCCCTTGCGAGAAACGGATTTTGAGTCCGTCGCGTATACCATTCCGCCACCGTGGCCTATTGACGGCCAGTAATGTAACAAATTCTTTTCAATTTGGCAATGTCCCCACCCGTCGCTTGAAACAAAAAATTCCACCTCAAGGGTGGAGTTTTTTGGTTGCGGGGGTCGGATTTGAACCGACGACCTTCGGGTTATGAGCCCGACGAGCTGCCTGGCTGCTCTACCCCGCGATAGTTTTGTAGCGCAAGACTACACGAATATGCAGCTTTGGTCAAGCTACATGTGCATATAAAAAAGCCCTGACCTAAGCCAAGACTTTTTTGGTAGCTGGGGCGGGGATCGAACCCGCGACAACAGGCTTATGAGTCCTGTGCTCTACCAACTGAGCTACCCAGCCAAAATGCCGCAAAACTATAACAAAAAATCTCAGATAGGGCAAGAGTCGCCTTGATCGCATTTTTCTGCTAAAATACTTGCGTATTATGACCACCACAACTCACACCGCTATTGGCACCCTGGTAGGCACAGCGGTGGGCAACCCGCTCCTTGGCTTTATCCTTGGGCTCTCCTCGCACTACCTGGTGGACATGATTCCGCATGGGGATATGTTCATGCGTGAACCCGATAATCTCGTTAATAAAGTGACAGAAAAACTGGCCCATGTCTTTGTGATTACTGACGTGGCGCTTGGACTCACACTGCTCACCATCCTCGGACATTTTCTCCCAAATGAAGTCACACGGAGCTCAGTCTATATTGCAAGTATTTTTGGCAGCATCCTGCCAGACCTCATGGTTGGCATAAACGATCTCGTAAAAACCGCGCTTGGTCGCAAACACACACAAGTTCATTTCTTTTTTCACGACTTCTTCTGTCGTAAGCATGGCGATCCCAAGCTTCGCTATGCACTCGCGGCACAAGCTCTTTTTGTACTTGGCGTTATCTACTTTTTCTCCATCTAACCGCTAAAGCACTGCTCCTCCCGCCAAACTAAGGAGCGTCACCACGCTCGCACCAGCCAACATCCCAAACAAAATCCCCGCAGCTGCCTGCTTAAACGGAACCTTGAGCGCTACCGCCGCAAATGAGGCGGTCCAGACCCCAGTGAGTGGAAACGGAATTACAAGAAACAGAAACAGCGCCAAGGCGCCATATTTTGCATACCTATCCTTCAATTTATTTTTTGCTCGATCAATCACGGCATCAAGGGGACGAAGCAGCCACGGTAAATAACGCTCAATGACGGTGTGCAAAAACTCCAAACCAAAATACACTGGAAAAAAAATGAGCGTTGCACCTAACGCTGCCAAACAAAACACCCAACCCGCAGCCAAATGATACTCATGAATACCAAGCGGTATAGAGAGTTGGTATTCAGTAATTGGGATTGCCGACAGCAAAATAACCCGTAACCAAGTCGGCAGTCCCGATAGCGCAGCAATCACCGCTTCGGTCATAGGCTTGGCCAGGCAAAAGTTTTGTACGTCCACCCCGCCAGACTCATAGCGTCATCAAAGCGGGCAATAATGTCATCCGCCCCAAGCACGACAATATAAATCTCGTTGCCATCATGTTCCACAGCTGTAGCCAGACAATATCCGGCCTGAGGAATATAGCCCGTCTTACCGGCCGTAATTTGATACGCTCCCTGGTTAAGTAGCGAACTCAATAGCAGGTCGGTAGACGGAATATCCGAGACTCTTCCACTTGCTTGCTGTACTGACAACTGAGCGGTGGTCATAAATTGCGCCATCTCTGGATGGCGCTTTGCCTCAGCAAGTAAATACGTCAGCTCCCCCACGGTTGACACGTTATTTTCGGACAATCCACTTGGATCTTCAAAACGCGTTTCAAGCATGCCAAGCTCAATAGCTTTTGTGTTCATCTTCGCAACAAACTCGTCTGTGCTAAGGCCAGATAAACGCACCAGAGCCATGGTCGCCGTATTATCAGAGCCTACCAAACTTGCTCCCAAAATATCCTCAATATGTGTTGGATCGTTGTAATACAGGTATACACGGCCAGTGCCCGCAAAATCCTCAGGCAAAATCTTGGCGTACGTATTTAAATTTGGTTCAGTTTCCAAAAAAACAATTGCCGACATGAGCTTCGTAATACTCCCAATCGGACGTACCTCATTTGGATTTTTTGAAAATAGCGTCACGCCGCTCGCCGCATCAATCACCACCGCACTCCGGGCCGAGGTCACCACGCCAAAAGACTGCAGATCCACTTTCGTGGGTGGCGGAATAGGTTTATCGGCCGCCATCGGCAATGTCGCGGCCTGCATAGATAAAAGCCCACCTACCACACTTTCTGTCGACACAGGAACTCCCGCCTGCCATTCCAAAACAGCGCCGTCAACAGGAAAAAAGTTGACAATGCTCGCCGCGAATAAGAGATGGGAGAGGGCCTTAGCGATCATACGCTTGGCGTTGGTGTTTCGGTCATAACGGTAGCCAACAATTTATCAATATGTGCATTACCGTGGAGTGTGGTGTAGTCCGGCAGCTCTTCTTTGCTGTGAAGCCCCATGAAGCGCAAGGCATCGGTGGAGAGTGAATATACCGGCTGCAATTTGACGGCGTCATCACGCTCTTCAACGAGACCTCTCATGAGCAAGTTACGCAAAATCAAACTACAGTTTACACCACGAATCGCCTCAATCTCTGGTTTCGTCACCGGGCCCCGATACGCAATAATCGTAAGTGCCTCCAAAGATGGACGAG
>DAORIP010000012.1:0-8809 GCA_035438565.1 bacterium
GGAAGAACTTAGCCGACTGCTGCAGATAGATATTCGACAAGACGCACCTCGTGCCACCTCTGGCTAGCCTACAGGAACGCGGAATGCGCCCCATGAACCCGCCTAAATATTTTGAGAGTGGCGTTTTAAGGCCCAAATTGAGCCACAAAACGCTACTTTCAAGCCAGTAATGCCGTCAAAATACGACTATATATTATGGCAGAAAAAAGCCAAAAAGTCAACGTTTTCTGATCCTTGTATGAAAGTTGACGAAAATTGCTCTATCCCCTACACTTCTGCCACTTCTTAATTATTAGTGCCCGGACGACTTTAAGGCCTTTGTGCCTTGAACTTGGCCGGGAATTCTCCATTTTATGGCAGATTCTAAAGAAGTAGTAAAAACAGAGTTGGAAAAGCTCTTGGATAACGAGAACTTTACCAACGTTCCTAAGGTTGGTGATCTCGTGAAGGGAAAGGTGCTCTCTACTAAGGGTCGCCAAATCAAAATCGACATCAATGGCCTTATGGTCGGTGTCGTTCGTGGTCGTGAGCTGTACAACGAGTCTGAAATCTACAAGAACCTTGAAAAAGGTGAGGAAGTAGAGGCTACCGTTGTTGACGCAGAAAACGAGAACGGTGAAGTTGAGCTGTCATTCCGTCACGCTGGTCAAAAGCGCGCTTGGAAAGATTTGTCTGAGCTGTCCACTTCTGGTGAGCCAATTGCCGTGAAGATCTTGGACGCCAACAAGGGCGGACTCATTGTCCGCGTTGGTCACGTTCAGGGCTTCTTGCCAGTCTCCCAGCTTGCTCCAGAGCACTACCCACGCGTTGCTGGTGGTGACAAACAAAAGATCTTGGAGAAGTTGAAGAGCTTTGTTGGTCAGGATGTCCGCGTGAAGGTACTTGATGTCATGGAAGATGATGGCAAGCTCATCGTGTCTGAGAAGGCTGTTTGGGAAGATGAGCAGAAGAATGTCATTGCACAGTGCAAAGTTGGCGATATCATTGCCGGTGAAGTCAGTGCCGTGGCCGACTTCGGAGCCTTTGTGAAGTTCTACCCAACGGGTACGAGTGTGCCACTTGAAGGCTTGGTGCACATCTCAGAAATCGCTTGGCAGCGTATTGATCACCCACGCGATCTCCTCAAGGTTACCGATCAAGTCCGTGCCGAAATCATCGGTATTGAGGGCAGTAAGATCTTCTTGTCCATGAAGAAGTTGACTGAAGATCCATGGGTAAACGTCAGCAAGCGTTACAAGGTTGGTGACTGGGTAGAAGGCAAGGTGGTGAAGATCAACCCGTTTGGTTTCTTCATCGAGCTTGACCAGGATATCCAAGGCTTGGCCCACATCTCAGAACTGTCTGAAAAGCCAGTTGAAGATGCTACCAAGATTGCCAAGATTGGCGACACCATGAAGTTCCGTGTGGTCTCCATTGAACCAAACGAACATCGCCTTGGCCTCTCCCTCCGCGAAGAGAAAAAGGAGGACAAAGTAAAGGAAAAAGAGACCGTAGCAGAGTAAATAAACAAAGAACGAGCGAGCATCTTGTCTCGCTCGTTCTTTTATGGTGAAATACGGCTTACGGCTAACCCCATCTTTTATGAAACCTTTGTCGAAAAATCTCATCATCCTCGTGCTCTCTCTGGTGGTGATTGGGACGATTTTTTCCGCCGCGAATGTAAAGCGTGAGGCGCCCCCAGAAACCATTGGCGTAACAGCGCTCGTTGAGAAAATTAATCAGGATCAAATCACAAAAATTGAGGTCCAAGAAGACACGCTCTCAGCCTTCACTGCGGATAACATTGAATTTTCAATCAAGAAAGAGTCAAACGAATCGCTGTCTGAACTCTTAGCGAACTACGGCGTTGCTCCAGAAAAAATCAGTAAGCTACAGGTTGAGGTCAAGGAACCAAGCGTTGGCATGTCGCTCTTACGCAGCTTCCTTCCAACCTTCCTGTTCGTGATTGGACTCTCAGTGGTACTCTGGCTGTTTATTCGCCAAATGCAAGGAGCCAGCTCTCGTGCTATGACCTTTGGTCAGTCCAATGCTCGCGAAGTCAACAACAAAAAGAATCGCGTGACCTTTGCGCAAGTTGCCGGTAACCCTGAAGCCAAAGAAGAGTTATCTGAAATTGTTGAATTCCTAAAGACACCAAAGAAGTTCGTAGACCTTGGTGCCAAGATTCCAAAAGGCGTCCTTCTCATGGGCCCTCCAGGAACGGGTAAAACCTTAATTGCCCGGGCCGTGGCCGGTGAAGCGAATGTTCCGTTCTTCCACATTTCAGGATCTGAATTCGTTGAGATGTTTGTGGGAGTTGGCGCGAGCCGCGTCCGCGATCTTTTCCAGAAAGCCAAGAAAGCCGCACCGTGCATTATCTTTATTGATGAGATCGATGCCGTCGGTCGTCAGCGTGGTACCGGTATGGGCGGAGGCCATGACGAACGTGAGCAAACTTTGAACCAAATCTTGGTTGAAATGGATGGCTTTGATCCAAACCTTGGAGTTATTGTTATTGCGGCCACCAACCGCCCAGATGTACTCGACCCCGCCCTGTTGCGACCAGGTCGTTTTGATCGCCGCGTCATTTTGGATCGCCCGGATCTGAAAGCTCGCCAGGAAATTCTCGCCACCCATGTGCTCAACAAGCCGATCGCGAAAGATGTCGACTTGAAACGCCTAGCCGAACGCACCGTTGGCTTAGCTGGAGCGGATCTCATGAATATTGTGAACGAAGCCGCTATCTTTGCTGCTCGTCGCGACAAAAAAGAGATCGAACAGATCGACATGCTCGACGCTATCGAGAAGGTAATCATTGGACCAGAGCGCAAAAGTCATGTGTTGAGTGAAGAGGAACGCGTCATGACGGCCTACCATGAAGCTGGTCACGCCATCGTTGGTCATCTCCTTCCCCACTGTGATGATGTGCACAAAATCTCCATCATCTCACGCGGTCGAGCTGCTGGGTACACCATGAGCATTCCAGGGGAAGACAGAAAAATGCACTCCCGCCAAGAATTTTTGGATGAAATGGCGATGATGCTTGGTGGCTACGTCACAGAAAAAGAAATCTTTGGTGACATGACCACCGGTGCAAGCAGTGATCTGCAAAAAGCTACAGCCGTCGCCCGCGATCTTGTCACACAATACGGCATGAGTGAAAATCTGGGTCCACGCACCTACGGCCAACGCGACGACATGCCGTTCCTTGGCAGAAACTCCCACGAAAGTCGTGACTACTCAGAAAAAATTGCCGAGCAAATTGACCAGGAGATGGCAAAGCTCTTAAACGATGCGCTCGCCACCGCAACCCGCATCGTCAAAGACAACCGACCAAAAATGGACCAAGTAGTCCAGGCACTTCTTAAACACGAAACAATCGAGAAGGAAGAGTTTATTTCCCTGATCGGTCCCGCCATAAAAGCTCCTAAGATTTCACCCAAGCCAGCACAAAGCTAAAACAAAAACTTCCTCGAGCGAAAGCCAGAGGAAGTTTTTCGTTGTATACTACAGTCAACTCTTGGAGGAGTATGAAAGCACACACCCCTGTCTATCGCCCGATTTTAAAGCACGCGCTTGAAACGGCCTGGACTCATCGAGAATTGTGGCCCATCGCAGCGGTTGCCGGACTTGCCGGTACCGGTGCTGTAGTTAATGATGTGCTCAATCAAGCCAAGCTTGCTGCCGCGCTTCCCACAACTGACTTCAGTCGCACTTTTGAAAATCTCCACATTTTGAAGGTCTATCAAGATAATCTGATTTTTGCCAGTCCTGAACAAATCACCGTAGGCACGCTCATTCTCGCAGCCATTGCCATACTCATCGTTTTAGCGATTGCTGCAAGCCAGCAGATCATGCTGCGCGTGGCACACAAAGCTACAGTCAAAAAAACCCGCGTTGAGCTTAAAGAAATTCGTCACGAATTAGCCCATCCACGCCTATTCCGTTTTCTCGGCCTCGATCTCCTCTTAAAACTCATGGTGGCAAATCTCATGATCGCTACCACGGTACTCGTAAGTAATTTAAATGTCGCTCACGTGGTCTCTGATGCCTTTTTTGGAGGCGTCTTTTCCATCGTAGCATTTTGTCTTGCGCTCACACTGAACGTACTTGTAATGCTATCGCTCATTGGTGTAGCGCGTAAGGATTTAGGCTTCTCTGCGGCAATCGGCTATGCCTGGAATCTTTATCGGACGCATTGGTTTATCTGTCTTGAGATGTCAGTAATTTTATTTGCAGCCAACTTCCTAATCTCCGCTGCCTACGACGGCACTATTCTCGCACTCGGCGTACCAGCAGCACTCAGTTTTCTTGCCGCGCTTGAAACGGGCTCACTACTAGCATACGTTAGTGTGGTAACCATCGTCGCCGTAGTTGTCGTAGCCATAACCTTGGCGTTTGCCGGGTTCGCAACTACATTCACATACACAGCCTGGATTGCATTAGCAGAAAAATTAGACAAGCGCGCCATCACGCCCCGTGTTGTTGCACACGGATCTCGCTTTATTGACACCTTCTTGTCCTAAGTTTGGTGGAGTAGCTCAAATCTCTCAGTCAAGAGTACAATACCCGCATGTCCGAAGCCCTGCCCTCAATTCAGGACCTGCTGAAAAAAATGGCCGCAGCCAAAGCGCAGTCTGCATCCGCAGCCAAAGCGCAAACTGCACCAGTCGTGGCCCCCGTAGCCCCAGCAGTTCTCACTCCCCCAACACCGGCACCTAAGGCCCCTGAGCCAGTGCCGAATATTCCGGCATCTGCAAAAATCATACTCGCTGATGCTGAAACTTCGCAAAAATTCTCAGAAAAAATGGGTGCAATCAAGCTCAGGGAGAAAGAGGAGGAATCCAGTCGCATCGCCGCGAGTATCGGTGTCCCGTCGATCAACCTCAAAGGCTTCCCAATTAGTCCCGAAGCACTCATTCTCGTACCTGAAGAACAAGCGCAATCGCTCAAGGTTATTTGTTTTTTGTTTACTGGACCAGAACTGCGCTTAGGCGCCATGAATCCAGAAGATCCGGCAGTAAAAGAACTCTTGTTCGAACTGGGGGAACGAAATAAAACGAACCCAAAACTCTACCTCTTGTCCGAGGAGAGCTACAACCAAGGACTCAAACTCTATGCAGCCCTACCAAAGATCAAAACGATCGTTAAAGGCGTGCAAATCACTGAAGCTGAGTTAGAAAAATACGCGGCCCAGATGACAGATTTTGCTTCGATTGCCGCTGTCATGAAAAAGTCGAGTGTTACCGATGTACTCGCCGTCATTATTGCTGCCTCTCTCAAGCTTGGTTCATCTGATATTCACATTGAAGCCGAAGAAAAAGGCATTGTTGTTCGTTTTCGTGTTGATGGCATTTTGCAAGAAGTAGCCGTACTCGCCCGCGAACAATGGGTAAAAATCATCAACCGCGTTAAACTCATCGCCAGTCTTAAAATCAACGTGACTGACCAAGCCCAAGATGGACGCTTCACCATTTTCCAAAAAAATAAGCAGATCGATGTTCGTATTAGCACCATTCCTACTGCTTACGGCGAATCCGTAGTCATGCGCCTCCTCAATCCTGACACAATTGCTCTTGAATTTGAGAAGCTCGGCTTCCGCCCTGCCTCACTCAAACGCCTGACTCGCGAAATTGAGCGACCAAACGGCATGATTATTACCACCGGTCCTACCGGATCTGGTAAAACCACCACCCTATACGCAATTTTGAGCAAACTGAACACCAAAGACGTTAAAATCATCACCCTTGAAGATCCAGTGGAATACAAGGTGCAAGGCCTAAACCAGAGCCAAATTGATTACAGCAAAGATTACACGTTTGCAAAGGGCTTGCGCTCGATTCTCCGCCAAGATCCAGACATTGTCATGGTTGGAGAAATTCGTGATCTTGAAACCGCAGAAATCGCTATTCAGGCCGCTTTGACCGGCCACCTTCTCCTCTCCACAATCCACACCAACGACGCCGCCGGCGCCGTTCCCCGCTTCTTGTCCATGGGCGTAGCTCCACACCTCTTGGCCCCTGCCATTAACGCCATCATGGGGCAGCGACTTATCCGCAAATTGTGCGATTGTAAGCAGCCGATTACCCTTGAACCAGAACTCTTACAAGAAGTAAAAACTCAACTTGAAGCTATCACCGAGACCTCTGGTGAAGCAAAGGTTGATGTGACAACCGTGAAATTCATGGGTCCAAAGGGCTGTGAAAAATGTAACAACTCTGGCTACAAGGGACGCCTGGGTGTTTACGAAATCCTCATCAAGGACGACACTATTGAAAAGGCTATTTTGAAGGGCAGTATTTCTGAATACGAAATGCGTGATATCGCCAAAGCCCAGGGCATGATCACCATGGCACAGGATGGTTTACTAAAAGCCGTAGATGGTTTAACCTCTGTGGAAGAGGTGAAGAAGATTATCGGGTTTTAGTAGACGGTAGACAGTAGACGGTGGGCTATAATTTTATGAGAACCGCACGTTTTTTTGTTCCGGCCGAGTGGATTGCAAAGTCTGCCGAAGCTTTTTGCATCCCCGCCGGAGCACTCCACAAACAAATTACTACCGTCCTGCGCATGAAAGTGGCTGACCCGATCAGCCTTATGGTTGGCGATGGCGAAGAACTCGAAGGCCACATTACCGAAATTACCAAATCTGCAGTCATGGGCGTAATCGCAAGCTCAAAAGTCAGTAAACCCGTCCTACCCGAAATTACGGTCTGTGCCGCCATGACCAAACGCGACACCTTTGAGTGGACACTGCAAAAATGTACAGAGCTCGGGGCAGTGAAATTCATCCCCCTCCTCACGGATCGCGTCATTAAGCGTCCAAAGGATACGCCAAAACGCTGGCTTGAAATTGTAAAAGAGGCAGCCGAACAATCTGGCCGTACCACGCTTCCCACACTCACCGAACCTCTCAAGCTTGGTGAGGCTATGGCCTACACTGAAAAATGCACCCGTATCTTCTTTCATGAAACCGGAGGTGCCAAATTGCCTAAATTGCACGCGAGTAGCTGCATCGCCTTGTTCGTAGGCCCAGAAGGCGGCTTCACGGACCAAGAGCTAGCCCTTGCCCACAGCGCCAAAGCGCACATTGTCACCCTTGGTAATCTTGTCCTCCGCGCAGAAACCGCAGCCATCGTCGGTACTACCCTTTTACGTTTTTCTTAACACTTTTAAGTTATTTCTAAGCAAAAGCATTGACAAATGCTGATTTTTTTGCTATAAATAGACTCCAACATGGAGTCAACCATGCTCGATCTTGAACGTATCAAGGCCGAAATCATGGCCAAACTTCATCGTTATACCGTCGAATGGCCGGGGCAGCAGGAACCACCCGCACACCTTGCCCTCAAGCAGGGTGAGCCGGTCAAGTATCTCCGGCGAGCACTGGATAAAATCAACACCGGAACGTACGGCCTCTGCGACGATTGCGACGAAGCCATCGATACCGACAGACTGCGCGCTGTGATCGCGGCCTGTCGGTGTCAAAGCTGCCAGATCGAACACGATTCTAACACCTGACTCACCACGTGAGCCAGGTGTTTTCATTTACGCCGCCCTACGCTCTGCACCGTGTTTCGGGAAAGAGAAGGCACGATAGATGAACAAAGGCTTTTTTGGCCCCAGCTGCCATTCTTCATATTGATCAAGTTCTTCTGGGGTCATATCGTCTGAGTTGAACCGATCAATTGGAGTTCGAACGATCAAAAATGCAACATCACGCTGAGACAGCTCACCGCGAACAGAGACGCTAAGGCTTCTATTTACATCGGAAAAACTTTTGTTGAGTTCTGGAATTTTTTGAATTTTCAAAAGCTCAGACTTACGGTAACCCGCAACGACAACTACACCTTCATATTGACCATGACCCTCAAGAAATGCCTGTTCTAACCCATTGCTGCGCTCGTTCGACCTCCATTCAACTGCATTTGCATACGGAGTATCTCCTAAACGTGCGTCCTGGGTCAAAACAATGTCTGACTTACCTGACAAAAGCTCCTTCACTCGAGATGGATCATCACGACGAACGATAAAAGATTCGGAGGGAAGCACCTTGAGTAATTCATTCACAGATGACAGCTGCTCTCCACCAGAAGACTCGATTTTTTGAAATAAATCGGAAGTGAAGCTCTTCGCAAGTTCACGACTTTTATCTACATTTTCTGAATCCTGTTTACGAAGAGAAAACTGCATTCTGGATGACTCGGGATTGATCGCCATATACTTCGTAAATGTTATTTGATATCAATTTCTCGCACATTATCGTCTTTATGTTTCAGGTAAATTCTTATGTCTGCACTCAAATCGACGTCAGCTAAAGCATCCGGCCACTCAGCTAAAATGACAGTATCAGGTCGACGTTCATCGTCTAGTGACAAGGCCTCAAGCTCCGACGCATCACTGAAGCGGTAAAAATCAATATGGACCACGCGCTTGATAGCTCCGGAATCTACGGGATATTCATTCATGACCGTGAACGTGGGCGATTTTACGCGAACCGTGCCGCCCAAAGCTTCCACAAGGCCACGCGTAAACGTCGTCTTCCCTGCCCCGAGATCGCCAATCAAACTAATAAACTCACCGCCCTTGAGCGATTTTGCAAACTCAGCGGCAAATTTTTGCGTATCTTCTGCAGAATGTGAAATATGCGTCATACGATATCCATATTGGGATCAGCCTGAAGGAGCACGGGGTCCACAAAATCGCCTTTCATGGCCCTAAAATATCCAGCCACCGCAATCATGGCGGCGTTATCCATGGCATGAACAAACTCTGGGACAAACAACGGCAAGCCCGCCGCCTGACAGACTGCTTGAAGCCGTGATCGCAA
>DAORIP010000013.1:0-8634 GCA_035438565.1 bacterium
GAAACGACCCTGTTTACCCTTCAGGATGTCGGCCATGGACTTCAACTGACGCTTCTTTCCGGTAGCGGCAATAACGGTCTTGGACTGGCGAGCTGAGTTATCAATCAAAGCATCAACAGCTTCCTGAAGCATGCGCTTCTCATTGCGCGTAATAACTTCAGGAGCATTCAGTGCGAACAAACGACGCAAACGATTATTGCGGTTAATGACACGGCGATACAAGTCGTTCAAGTCAGAAGTAGCGAAACGACCACCATCAAGTGGCACCATTGGACGCAAGTCTGGTGGAATAACTGGCAAGACACGCGTAATCATCCAAGCTGGATTGACCGTGTTCTTATTGAGTGCCTTGAACAACTTCAAACGGCGCATGATGCGGTCATACTTAGCCTTGGAAGAAGTCTCTTCAAGTTCCGCGTTCAGAAGTTTGATCGTCTCTTCAACGTTGACGCGCTCAAGCAACTTGGTAATAGCTTCTGCACCAATACCTGCGTCAAAAATGTGTCCATAGCGCATGGACCAATCATGGTAGGTAGCTTCACTAATCACCTTCATTGGAGCCAATTCCTTCAAGTCTTTATCGACCTGAATAAAATCTTTCTCCAACTCTTCAAGCTTAGCTTCAGCGATTTCATTAATGCGCTTAACCTCAGCCTTAAGGCCGGACTTGTCTTCAGCCAAACGCTCCTCAGCTCGCGCCAAGTCACGTTTCACTTCCCCTTCGATCATTTTCTTCTTAGCCTTGTACTCTTCTTTCACCTGCTCCTTAGTCTGTTCAAGAGCGTCCTCGACAACGTCCGTAATAATGAAGGCTCCAAAATACACCACCTTCTCAATCTGCTGGACACTCATGTCAAGCACGGTACCGATCTTTGATGGAACACCGCGCAAGAACCAAATGTGCGTCACCGGAGCGGCCAACTCAATATGACCCATGCGTTCACGACGCACCGAGGTCTGCGTGACTTCTACGCCACACTTGTCACAAACAATTCCCTTGTAGCGAATCTTTTTATACTTACCACAGTAGCACTCCCAGTCCTTGGATGGTCCGAAAATTTCTTCAGCAAACAAACCCTGCTTTTCAGGCTTTTGTGTGCGGTAGTTAATGGTTTCAGGCTTAGAGACTTCGCCGTATGACCAACTACGTACTACGTCCGGTGATGCGACCTTAAGGCGGATCGAATCAAAGTCCGTGGATTTGAGCGTTTCAAATTTCATTGACATAGAAGTATGGCTTAGGCGCGGCGATTAGGCTTATCGTCTCCGAATTCAACCTTACGGCTGTTCTTCAACAACTCAACATCGAGTCCGAGACCCTTCAATTCACGAATAAGCACGTTGAAGGACTCAGGGATGTTTACCTTCGTAATGATCTCGCCCTTAATAATGGCTTCGTAAGCCTTGGCACGGCCCGGCACGTCATCTGACTTAATGGTGAGGATTTCCTGGAGGGTGTGTGCGGCGCCGTACGCTTCAAGAGCCCAAACTTCCATTTCTCCAAAACGCTGACCACCAAATTGCGCCTTACCACCAAGTGGCTGCTGAGTAATAAGCGAGTATGGACCAATTGAACGCTGGTGCATCTTATCTTCCACCATGTGGTTCAACTTGAGCATGTACATGATGCCGACGGTAACTGGGTGATCAAAAGCATCTCCCGTACGACCATCAATCAGACGAAGCTGACCGCTTTCTGGATAACCTGCGGCAACAAGCTGTTCGCGAATAGCCTGGTCAGGAGCGCCGGCGAACACTGGAGTTGCAACATTGAATCCGAGCTTATCAGCAGCAAGACCCAAGTGAACTTCAAGAATCTGACCCAAGTTCATACGTGAGACCACACCAAGTGGAGTCAAAATAACATCAACTGGGCGGCCATTCTCTGCAAATGGCATGTCTTCAACCGGCACAACGATCGACACGACACCTTTGTTACCGTGACGACCAGCCACCTTGTCACCTGCCTGAAGCTTACGCAAGTCAGCAATGGTGACCTGAATGGACTTGATCACGCCCGGTGGCAAGTTATCCCCCTCTTCACGAGAGAAAACCTTAATATCAACCACCTTACCCTTACGACCATGCTCCAAGTACAAAGACGAATCGCGAACCTCGCGAGCCTTTTCACCGAAAATAGCGCGCAGCAATTTCTCTTCTGCAGACAGTTCCGTCTCGCCCTTTGGAGTAATCTTACCGACCAAGATATCACCGCTCTTTACTTCTGCTCCGTTACGGATGATACCTTCTGCATCCAAATTCTTAAGTTTCTCTTCTGAGACGTTTGGAATGTCGGAAGTAACCAACTCAGGACCAAGCTTAGTATCACGAACATCAAGGGTGAGGTGCTCCAAGTGAATAGTGGTAAAGCGATCATCCTGCACCACGCGCTCAGAAACAATTACAGCGTCTTCGTAGTTGTAGCCACCCCAGCTCATGAAGGCTACGAGCATGTTCTGACCAAGCGCCAATTCTCCGTTTTGTACGGACGGACCATCAGCTAAGACATCTCCCTTCTTTACTTTAATCCCGGACACAATCACCGGACGCTGTGTAATTGCGGTAGAGTTGTTGGAACGCAAATATTTGTTCAACTTGTACGTCACGAGACCACGCTTCTTATAATCAACCGTGATCTTTACACCATCAGCCTCAGTTACCGTACCGTCATCCTCAGCCACAAGTACGTGGCCTGAATCAAGCGCCGCGCGACGCTCCATACCCGTACCAATAAGTGGAGCCTGTGGCTTCACGGTTGGCACAGCCTGACGTTGCATGTTCGTACCCATGAGCGCGCGCGTAGCGTCGTCATGCTCAAGGAACGGAATAAGCGCTGTACCAACGGACACAATCTGCGTCGTAGATACATCCATGTACTCAACGGCGGTAGCCTTCACCAAACGAGGCTCCCCATGCTCACGACCTTCTACGTATTCGTCAACAATAAAGCCCTTCTCATCTACAGCAACCGTGGCAGGACAGGTAACTGACTTTTCTTCAGTAAAAGCATTGAGATAGACAATTTCATCAGTAATCTGATTCTTATCACCCACCTTCTTCACCTTACGGTAAGGAGTCTCGATAAAGCCGTATGGGTTCACACGGGCATAGCTCGCCAAGTGACCAACAAGACCGATGTTTGGTCCTTCTGGAGTCGCAATCGGACAAATACGTCCGTAGTGGGTGGTGTGCACGTCGCGAACTTCAAAACCAGCACGCTCACGAGACAAACCGCCTGGGCCCATAGCAGACAAACGGCGCTTGTGCTCAAGCTCAGCCAATGGGTTGGTCTGGTCCATGAACTGAGACAGCTGGGAGGACATGAAGAACTCACGCACGGCACCAATAACCGGGCGAGCATTGATGAGTTTACCTGGGGTCAAGGTATCAATGTCCTGCGTGGACATACGATCCTTAATAATGCGCTCCATGCGAGCCAAACCAATACGGAAACGTGACTGCAAAAGCTCACCGACCGATCGGACACGGCGGTTACCCAAGTGATCAACGTCATCTGGTTCCTCTTGAGCAATGTTCAAACGAATAATCTCGCGAACAATAGCGACCAAATCTTCCTTGCTCAAAATACGGCGAGCTTCGACCATGACGTTTTCATCAGGGTTCGCTACACCGAAACGCAAATTGAACTTATAACGACCAACGGCGCCAAGATCGTAACGATCAAACTTAAAGAACATGGCATGAATGAGCTGACGAGCGTTCTCGGGGGTAGCTAAATCACCCGGACGGATACGCTTATAAACCTCACGCAAACCCTCCTCCTCATTCGTAGAAACATCTTTTTGCAAAGTAGCCTCAATGTATTTAACGCTTGGGTGAATATCTACATCCGTAAACATTGAGCTAATTTCTTCATTGTTGCCGTAACCAAAAGCACGCATAAGGGCCGTTACCGCCACCTTACGCTTACGATCAATCTTTACCCAAATTACGTTCTTGGCATCAGTCTCAAATTCAAGCCAAGCGCCACGGTTAGGGATGATTTTAGCGCCGTAATAACGGCGACCACGTAATACTTCAGCAGTAAAGAAGGCACCAGCTGAACGTACGAGCTGTGAAACGACAACGCGCTCAACACCGTTAATGATAAAGGTGCCGCGTGGAGTCATGACCGGCAAATCGCCCAAATAAATTTCCTGCTCCTTGCTCTCAGAGGTACGAAGGTTCTTGAGCTTCGCCTTCACACGAAGCGGGGCTTCAAACGTAACATTCTTCGCACGGCTCGTGCTCTCATCGAATTTCGGCTCGTCCAAATAGTAATTCTCGAGACTGAGCTCAAGATCGCGGCCGATAAAATCCTTAACCGGGGAAATCTCGTCGAAAAGTTCCCGAATACCCTCCTCCAAGAACCAGTCGTATGAAGACTTCTGGATCTCAATGAGGTCTGGCAGGTCCGCGGCCGTGTTTACGGCGGCAAAAGCCTTACGATTTCCAACTTGTGTAATGATGGTTTTTGACATAAAACGCAAAAGGCACCGTGCCTATCGGCAGGTGTCCTAAATTCCTATTGCTCGTTTTGTTCCGGCGCCACGACAGCGGTATTTTGGCCAACTGTGGCAGCGTTCAGGCGGCTAAAAAACATGCCTAAACGAGTGAAGATTTTTCCATCGCGACCCCCTACCCCATGGAGGAGCATCGCAAGTGACCGGAAGTATAACAGGGATCTTGACAAGCGTCAATATTATTTATCCAAATAAAAAAACCCAATTTATTGGGTTTTTTTCCTATAAATAGACGTAAGCTCTCTCTCAGGAGATGCAGGGCAAGAACTACGAAGAGAAAATACCCACACAATATCCCCGCGTGAGGAGAGAGAATTTGCCAGGGCTTTTGGCCCCGACGACGCAAAGATATAGGGTGAGAAATATCGCGTCTTGTCCCGCAATTACTGGGAAAGAGCTGTTTGAAGAGTATAGCACCGCGTTCAATTCTGACAACCCCCAAGAAGGGGCTAAACCCCCTCCGGTTCACCAACTTCATCGTCTTGGGCTGCTGACTTAAGAGAACCAGGTGCTAAGCCCTCTGCCTTAAGGGCGGCCTCACGCGTATCAACCCGCAAACGATCCATGGTTTCTGGGTGTTCACGCAAATATTGCTTGGCTACTTCTCGACCAACTCCAAGCTTTTCTTCTCCATAGACGTAACTATTCCCGCGCTTTTCCAGTGAACCGGCCAACACGCCAAGATCGAGCATATCTCCAGCCACCGAAATGCCTTCGTTATACATAATATCGAATTCAGCAGTACGGAAAGGTGGGGCAACTTTATTTTTCACAATCTTCACCTTCACACGGTTTCCAATCACCTTTTCACCCTGCTTAATTTGAGCAGCGCGACGGATCTCCATGCGCACCGAGGCATAGAATTTCAAAGCATTTCCACCCGGGGTCGTTTCAGGGTTACCAAACATCACCCCAATCTTCATACGAATTTGGTTAATGAAGATAAGCACTGTTCCAGTTTTAGACAACGTTCCAGTAAGCTTACGCAGCGCCTGGCTCATCAATCGAGCCTGAAGACCCATGTGGCTGTCACCCATCTCACCTTCAATTTCCGCCTTTGGCGTAAGAGCCGCCACCGAGTCAACAACGATCACATCAATCGCATTCGAACGCACGAGCGTTTCCACGATTTCAAGAGCTTGTTCACCGGTATCAGGTTGAGAAATGAAAAGTTCATCGACATTCACGCCAATTTTACGAGCATAGTCAGGATCAAGCGCGTGCTCAGCATCCACGAAGGCTGCAATACCCCCTTTTTTCTGACACTCCGCAATAATGTGCTGCGCAAGCGTTGTCTTACCGGAAGATTCCGGTCCATAGATCTCAATAACACGGCCTCGCGGTACACCAAGTGCACCGAGCGCCAAATCAAGTGACAAGCAACCGGTTGGCACCGCATCAACATTTGTCGACTTGGCCTCACCAAAGCGCATAATGCTTCCCTCTCCAAACCGTTCCTTGATTTGATTCATGGCTTCCGCCGCCGCCGCGAGTCTTGGGTTAACGCCTGCTTTTGCCATATTTTTCTCCTCAAATTTATGAAAAAAGGAATACGAACAGATTCCGAACAGATATTACCTTACTCCATTTGAAAGTTCACGGGAGTTATCCCCTGCGGAACGCTCGCATCACTCGGATCAAAGACAACACGGCGATAAATTACGGCCTCACGAGAATATCTTCGCTTCGCGATAACCGTTACTACATTCAAGCCGCGCGTGAGATCAACTTCAGTTGAAAAATGTAACGACTCATCGATTACTACGGTCTTTCCATTAATCATTACCGTCACATCGCTCGTCGTTACACTGCCCAGGACTGGCAACAGTGCAGTCTGAACCGCCGATCCATCCTTCGGACTAGAAATCACAACCTCAGGCGGCCGAAGAAGAGAAGATGTTTGCCACAATAAATAGCCAATGATCAAAAACGCAGGGAGAAGAACGGCAAGCGCGGCAGTAAATCGAGAAAATACTAGAAATCTACCCTTACGGACACGCATCCGTGGCAATCGGTGCGGCCCAAGTAAATCAGTTTGACCAACCTCTTCTGCATATAACTCTAAAAAGTAATCTTCATCAGCCCCAAGCGCACGTGCATACGCCCGTAAAAAATTTCTCGTATACATTGGCTCTGGAAGTTCGTCGTATCGTCCGCGCTCCAATGCCTCAAGATATTTTTTCTGGATGCGTGTCTTCTCTTCAAGCATCGGTAAACTCACCGCCTGCGTACGCCGAAGTGCCCGGAGCTTTTCTCCAAGGGTTTCAGGGATTTCATCTAGTTTCCGCATGACAAACACCATATCCACACCTGATTTTACTTACGAAGGGTGAGGGTGGCAAATACACAAACAAAATCCGGCCAGCAGGCCGGACCACATACCCGATCACGAACGGAAATATCCGTAGCACTGAAGCATCATACAGACGCCACATACGCCGTAAAGTACCCACCAACCCAAGCTGAACCAGAGATCCCAGTGCTTGAACATACTGCCTCCTAAGCTCCTTATAGCGAAAACTGCCCCAGATGTCGAGTGACAACCGGGGCAGTTTGATTAAAACTCGTCCTCATCCTTTTTCCCATCTTCATCGTCTTCATCCTCTTCGTCCTCATCCAAATCGTCTTCTCCGCCCTCAGGATCAGCCTCTTCCATGATTTCGTCCATAGCATCTTCATCTACTCCCTCCTCCGCTTCATCCTCGTCTTCAGCAAGCGGCTCTTCGTCATCGTCTTTTTCGTTCTCGTCAAAATCTTCATCCGGGCCAGTATCCATACCGGCCGGTGGCCACTCCGAAATCAATACCTCACGCGGTTTGGCGCCGTCAGCCATAGCTACAACACCCATCTCTTGCATGAGGTCAACAATTCTCGCAGCTCTTGAATAACCAATCTTCATGCGACGCTGCAAGAAAGAGGTCGAAACTTTTCCTGCATCAATAGCAATCTTAATTGCGTCCTCAAGCAGTGGGTCAGCGTCATCAGTGTTAAATGCCGACCCACCTGACCCACCATTGCCCCCTTCGATAATCTGATAGTTGTAATCTGGCGTGCTTTCTTTTTTAAGGAAGGCGACAACTTTTTCAATTTCCGTATCAGACACGTACGCACCCTGTACACGGCGTGGTTTGCTAAGCTCCGGGGTGGACATCAACATATCTCCACGACCAAGCAACTTATCAGCACCAGCAGTGTCGAGAATCGTTTTAGAGTCAACCTGAGAAGCCACCGCAAAAGCTAAACGTGTAGGAATATTCGCTTTGATTGTGCCGGTAATGACATCAACGGATGGTCGTTGTGTAGCCAAGATCAGGTGAATACCGGCAGCACGCGCCATTTGAGCAATACGCACAATCACCGCTTCCACTTCACGTTTGTTTTGAATCATCAAGTCTGCGAGCTCATCAATCACGATCACGATACGTGGCATCTTTTCTTTGCTCTTAGCGTTGTAAGAGTCGATGTCGCGAGCGCCGAATTTTGAAAGGTAATCCAAGCGACGTTCCATTTCCCGAACCGCCCACTTAAGAGCGTTCACCGCTTCATCCGCCTTCACAATTGGCGGCACCAAAAGGTGCGGAATACCGGCGTACACACCAAGCTCGACGCGCTTCGGGTCGACCATGATGAACTTCAAGTCATCTGGGCCGTTTTGATAGAGCAATGAGATGATAATGCCGTTCAAACACACCGACTTACCAGAGCCCGTGGCACCGGCCACCAGCATGTGAGGGGCCTTCTCAACGTACAAAAGCGGTGTTCCACCAGAAATATCTTTACCAAGTGGCACAGCGTAAGCGGATTTTCTGGCATTGAACTCTTTTGACTCCATGCCCTCACGCAAACCAACTCGTGCTACGGTTTGGTTTGGCACCTCAACACCAACAAGGGCTTTCCCAGGAATAGGTGCTTCGATACGAATTGGATGCGCCGCCAAAGCTAGGGCAAGATCATTTTGAAGTGCTACAACACGCGCCAATTTCACACCCTGAGCTGGTCGGAATGAATACTGGGCCACGGTTGGTCCAACCCGAACATCACTCATCTCAACGACAATTCCAAATTGCTCAAGTGTTTTGGCAATAATTTCTTGATTGCGATTAATGTCTCC
>DAORIP010000014.1:0-8033 GCA_035438565.1 bacterium
CATTAGATGACTGTGCATTGACGACCATGGGGCTAATCGGGGTATTATCCGAACCAGGTTGCTGCTGAGCAAGGTTCCAAATCGCTGCCACGCCAGTAGTCAGTACATTATATTTTTCGAGAATCTGCTCCGCAAACTGCGCTATCCGAGTAATGTCTGTATCCATATCCTGAGTCGGGTCGCTCGTATCGAGCTTCATGAGCTCATGCATGACCCTATTACGAAGTTTTGAGAAGCCCTTAAGCTGGGCGATAAAATCGTTTTTCTGCGGAAACTCAAACGACTGTAGCTCCTTGATCAGTTTGCCTAATGGTATATTTGTCTCCGCCTTCGAGTAGTCTGCGTGGAAAACGCCACCAAACTTTTGAAATGTATAAATCGAAATCATTCGCCGAAGATTTTCCAGAAGATGCCCACCTAAATAGTCTACTAGATTAGCGTATATCATCGTAGCAGCCAAGGCGCCTTCGACAGTTGCTCGATCTTGTTTCCGTGCGATCTCAATAAGTGAGTTTTTAATCTCTGCCTTCTCGTGGTTAAATGGCACGAATGTCTTTACATCATCATACATAGAATTACACTACGTACCGCTGATTAATCCAGCTCATAGAGCGTGGTGAGCTTACCATGGGTAAAGCCGACCAAAAAGAAGCCGCTGGGATAATTACAATCAAGAATGGCGTGGGGAGATATGTATTTAGAGCTATCAACAAACACCCGTAGATATTAGCCAAGAAATAGATAATGGCTCGATGTCTCTCCGTGGTGATACATAAAACACCTCCGTAAAGGAGGTGTTTTATGGTGGACTGACGGGGACTCGAACCCCGGACCCTCTGCTTGCAAAGCAGATGCTCTACCAACTGAGCTATCAGCCCGAGCGTCAGTAGGATACTTGAACCTGGGATTTTCTGCAAGCTCCCCAGGGGTCAAAATTACTCTACTTCAATGACCTCCACGTCTACCGGGGGTAAATATTTGAGCTCTGAGTGGTTCGCACAAATAAGCTTATCGGAAATCAAATTTCCGGTCTGCTTATTAGTTACGCGCTGAAAAAGTACATTTTCTCGATAATAGGTGTCCGTAAGCTTGTGATGCAAAAATCGATGGTCGCGCTCCATCACCGAATACGACTCCTTAAGTGTCTGATCAGACCTTAACTCACCGCGTAGAAAATCACCCTCAACCCAAACCTTCAACTGAAACGCAATTTGGGTATCGTTGCGGAACTGAAGATCAACGTAGTTGTAAAAAATGGTAGCGCCACTTCCAAAGGGCAAAACACGACCTGAATCTGGAAAGACGTCATAACTGTGGCGATACCGTTCCGTCACCGTAAGCGGCGAATGGAGTGCCATCCAGTACAACAAGTTTGCAATCTGACACAGTCCTCCCCCAACCCCCTCAATCACCTCACCATTTGAAAGCAACATCCCGGTCAAGAATCCACGCTTTGCCGTTGGACGACCAACGAGCTTCCAAAGTGAAAACGTCTCACCTGGAAGAATGGTCGTATTATTCATGGTCGCTGCTGCGAGACGGAGATTCGTTACTTTGTTGTGCTGTAAACGCATGTCGGCATTTCCAAGTTTACGCAGCAGCAATGACTTGTGATGAAAAACTTTGTACGGCAAATCTGCGCCGATTTTTGTCATTGCAAATTTTGCTTTTCCGAAATACCAACGCAAAATACGGCGTAACCGATGACGCTCAATTGCAAGCGCTCTCACCACGGGAATTTTTTTGATTGCAGTTAACATAAAACGACTAATCTTACGTCAAAAAACAACTTTTGTCAAAATACCTCCTCTCTAACATAAAATCAGTGGAACTGTTACACTGATTACATATGAAGCTGCCTCTACTTATCCTTACGTTCAGTCTGCTCTGCGCAGCTGGGCCGGTTCGTGCAGCGGAAGGATACGGTATTGAAATACAAGACGATTCAGGACAGGTGGTTCAGTCATTCAACCCGTTCCCTGAAGGAACCGCAGGGAGCGCAACTGCAGCTGACCTTGGCACTGATGGCACCGCTGAAATTATTGTTGGAGCCGGGCTTGGGACCAAGCCACTGGTACGAGTCTTTCGACAAGACAGCTCTGTCATCGGCGAGTTCTTGGCGTATGCAGAAAGTTTTACCGGAGGGGTGAATATCACCACCTGTGATCTTGACGGCGATGGTCTCAGCGAAATTATCACCGGTGCAGGTTACGGAGGTGGCCCCCACGTACGAGCGTTTTCCCATCTCGGCGTTCCGACCGGACTCTCATTCTTTGCGTACGCGCCAGACTTTCGGGGAGGAGTAAATGTGACCTGTGGCGATCTTGATGAAGATGGTAGAGCTGAGATCATCACGGGCGCTGGAATTACCGGCGGACCGCATATCAAAGTTTTTTCTGCCACCGGGGAACTCCTCGATGAAGCCTTTAGCGACTCTGCAAATAAGCCCACCGGGGCCCTCGTAGCTTTAGCGGATACAGATGGCGACGGCACACCAGAAGTACTCGTCTCGCCTGCCGGCTATTCAGATCCAAACGTCACTGTCTTTACCTGGTCAGAAGACGCACTGCGCTATAAGCAAGCACTCGTGACTGGCGCCACACCCACATACGGTTCGCCGGTAGCCGGGTTTGATAGTAACCAAGATGGCGCTGATGAGATTGTGGTGGGTGGCGGTGCCTTTGGAGCCACTTCATTCCCCGTACTCACAACCGTCGGTACACGAATACAGACCTACACGCCAACACTCTCAACGCTTCACGCTACACTCATCCCCGTCCCACTGCACGACAGCCATATCGATCACCTCTTGTTCCTAGCCGCAGCTAGCCCGCTTGGCCAGATCGGAAACGGAAAATATATTAAGGTCGATCTTTCAGAGCAGCGTCTCACCGCCTATGACCAAGGCATTCCCGTGAGATCATTTCTCGTTTCAACGGGAACATCCGGATGGCCGACCCCAATTGGCGTTACAAGTGTGACGGCAAAAATTCCGCTCATGGATTACAGTTGGTATTTCGGTCCGGACAATCCAAACAACTACAGCTTGCCAAATGTAAAATGGAATTTGCGTTTCAAAACACATTACTACATCCACTCCGCGTACTGGCATAATAATTTTGGTCATCCCATGAGTCACGGCTGTGTGAATACCAGCATTCCAGATGCTGAATGGATTTACGAATGGGCGAATGTGGGAACCGTTGTTGAGGTGCAACAATAATTTTTTATAACAACGACAAAGTTATACACAACACACAGAAATTTTTTGTGTGTTGTGTATTTTTATCGCTATACTATGCATAACGTCATGAACTACCTCGTGACGAACAAACTTTAACTCATGAGGTGCAATCTCTATGGCAGCTAAGAAGAAAGCCAAGAAGCCAGCTAAGCGCAAAGCAGTAGCTAAGAAGCCTGCAAAGCGTAAGGCTGCAAAGAAGCCAGCTAAGCGCAAGGCCGCAAAGCGACGCTAGTTCAAAAAATTCCTCAGTGAGAGAAGCGTTATCCTTGGAGGAGATGCTGCTCAAAACCGAGGAATTTTTTATTTATGAAAACTGAGTAGGTTTTTATAGTTCAAGCTTATGGTAATAGTAAGGGTTTTTGTGCTGATTTTCTTTCGTTTTCTGCAAAAATTTTCACTTTCCCGAACACACCGTCATACCCTGGGGTAATCGACATTTCTCCTCCTCTTACCCTGCGAATCGCCTCGGCAATATCAGGACCGCAAAAACTTTGAATATCTGAAATCGACGTATCAAGCAAAATCTGAAACTCGTTTCCAAGCTGAGGAATCATTTTGTCATACATTGCTTTTACTTTTTTCGAGCTTGGCGAAACTACGCCATACACTTCAGCTAAAATTTCTGGCAACGGCACAATTGAACGCTGTGGAACATGATTATTTGGCATGCTCGCAAGTTCGCGATCATGCAAATCAGCGACGCGCGACATAACTCCAATCGTTAGTGGTCTTTTGCACTTGGGGCAAAGACCGCGATGCTTTTTTGTATCGTGTGGATGAAGCGCGATCCCACAGTCAGCATGTCCATCTACGTGATACTTCCCTTCCTCAGGATAGAACTCAATCGTGTACAGAAACTTTCTTGTATCTCGATCACGTAACGCCTTCATAAAGCCATCAAAAGAAAACTCATGAGGCTCGAGATCAAAGACATTAGCTTCACGACCAAACTTTTCTGGACTATGCGCATCTGAATTTGAGATGAGCGCAATACTGTCGAGCATTGAGCAGGATCGATTCATGAGCGCATCGCTCGACAACCCTGTTTCAATCGCAAAGATATGCGGGGCCATTGAACCAAAACATTCCTCGAGTGAATCAAAACCGGACTTTGATCCAAATACCGAAAACCAAGGCGTCCAAGCATGAGCCGGAATCACTACCATGCGGTCATCGATATCTTTCAGTCGCTTATAGAGCTCTTCCGAATCAAGACCGAGAATAGGTCGACCGTCGGCTTTAAGATTGAAGCCTGAATCAAGTAACCACTGATTGGTTTTACGAACAGCCTCGAGTGACGGAGCCAAAATTAAGTTATGAATACGGCGTGTCTTGTCGTGCTTTTTATAAATCTGCGATACTTCGGTCGTCAGCATGTAACGCATGTCAGGAAACTGACCGTCAGCAAGCGTAAACAGACCGGGCTCGGCCTCAACTAACTTCTTTTCTATCTCCTGAAACCAAACGGGATGCGTAAAGTCAGCGGTTCCAAGTACGTCAACACCCTTTTTCTGGCACCAAAGCGCATTATTTTCAAGCGTGAGATTTTGCGAGCAAGCTCGGGAAAATCTCGAATGTACGTGCCAATCAGTTATGCGGCGCATAGGCAAGCTTCATCTTTAAAAACACCACGAAGAGCGCAATAGCTCCGATCATTGCCAAACCCTCACCCACCGTGAATGCCCGAGCCACCGTATACCGAATAAGCGTGTGCGCAACCAAGCTCCCCGTAATCAACGTCAGCAAAAGGCTTGCGATTTTTACCCGAAGATCTGAGAAGAGCGTATCGACCCCAAGTACAACCAAAAATACAAAGGCTAAAAAGAGTTGATGGATGGTAACAAAATATCCAAGCAGACTTACAAATAACACCACATCCCGAAACGCCCGCCCCACGTCTGCAGCTTTGCCTGTAAAACGAACCGTGAACAGGTACGCCACAAACCCGACAAGCAACACAATGAGCCAACGTGTGAGCGCGGTGTTCACATCACTTGTTACCACTCCAATGCCTCGGGCACCAATCATGGCATCTACGGTTTTGCCCAAAGTAAGCGCGGACACAAGCGGAAGCAAGCCAAGAATAATTTCAACTAACAAAAAAAGGATACTCCAAACGCCAAGTGCGTTAAAAACATTTCCCGTATCTTTTCCAAACTGAACAAGCGCCTGCGCCGCACGTTGCTTCGTGCTCAACCAAAATTGATTTACCATACAGGCTCCATTTTACGCCAAGCGTTCCCAAAGCGTAAGGAAAAGCGTTCGCTGTGTGGCAAAAATACCTTGATTTTCAATAATTAACCCCATGAGTTCTCCCTGTTTATCTAAAAAGATGTTGGCTACCTTGCCTGCATAAATAAGAATGTAGGTTGGCGTACCCTCAAGTCCGGGAACAATTTTGCGCTCATCAAGCCCAGCGGTTTTCCCACCCTTACCAATTGAAATGTTCTTGACGTGGATACCTGCCGCAAGTCGCTTTTCCGTATAGTCATGAAACGACTCGTACAAACCCGCTTCGCGCACCGAACTTGAAGAATACACAAAATACTCTGTCTCTTTGGACCTGGACATGCTCTCAAGCACATCCTCAAGAATAGCTTTTACCCCTTCTCCGCCCTCATACATTCTTGCCACCGGTTGCTGATCCCCTGAGGCATACATGGTCTCAAGCTCGGCAACAACATGCGTCATGTCCCGCGAAGCCTTGGCGATCTCTTGTGCCCGTAATGTAGCCAATTCCTGGAGTCGAGCCGGAGGTGCGGCAACAAAAAACTGTTTGGTCTCTTTATTATAAAAACGAACAAGCTCAAGGGTTTGCAAATGCTTTAAAGCATCGTAAACGGTACCGCGATTAATTCGCGTCACCGTAGCCAGTTGCCGAATCGAACTTGGACCTTCACGCAATAAGGTCAAGTAAACAGTCACGTCTTTTGGAGACAAACCAAGCTCTGCGAGTACCTCCTCCAAGGGACGTGAGAGTGTGCTCATACGGATTTTATATAGGCGTGCTCGGCACGCTGGAGCTCATCTGGCGTGTTCACACCAAGGACCTGCAAGGCGTCAACGGTTTCCGTCACAATGTCCCGACGTGTTTCACAAGCTTTGGCTACAAGATCTGTCAGGTAATACTCACCACTCGCATTTTTATTGCTCAGTTGTTCAAGATGCTCCCAAACCCAAGGCGCTGGGAAGACATAAATTGCTGGGTTGAGTTCCTGAATAGCCCGTTCATCTTCGGTAGCGTCTTTGTTTTCACGTAAGGCAATCACTTTACCTTCATTATCACGCAACACCCTTCCCCAGGCCTTGAAGCCCTCATATTCCCCTGAAAAATGCGGCACTTTAGCGGTCAGCATGACGAGCGCTCCAGGATGTCGATCCGCCAACTGCACTAATTTATGCATGACGCGAGCTTCAATAAATGGGTGATCGCCGTACAACACCAAAATCCCTTTAGCACCACCGCAGGAGGCACGCGCCATTTTAAGGGCATGACCCGTTCCAAGCTGTTCGCTTTGTAATACAAACTCGGCCCTTTCTCCCAAGGCAGCCTGAAAGAGCGGCAAGCCATCCGGAGACACTACAATGACAGGCTTGGCATCAATACCCGCCTCTTCAACCCGATCCAACAAATGCTGAACCATTGGTTTTCCAGCGATTTTTACCAGCGGTTTTGGCACTTCTGCCTTCATCCGCGTGCCCTTCCCCGCTGCCAAAATGACCACTTTCGTGTCCGCCATATGCGCAGTGTCAACTTTTATGCTGACATTATGCGTAAGTAAGCCGATAAAGTAAAGAATTGCTAAAATACGGCTTATTTCAGCAATTTTACATTGACAAAATGCCGTTCACACGCTTTATCAGACGTCACTAAAATGACGTGATGAACTCAATTTGGAGGTGAACATGGCCCAACTCTTGGAAAGGTCCGTTTGGCTCATGGTGTTCTTCAGCTGTACCGGCGGAGGTGTCTACAGTCTCTTCATCAAGGAATACACCAATACCTTCAGCTTCATCATCGCGGCACTCGCGATTCCCATGTTCCTCTGGTACATGAGCAGGAATGCTCGAGCGCAAGAAGCAAGGGTGGCAGTTGTGGTGAGAAAGGACCAGCTCTCTCCAGAGCTCCCCCTTCGCGACGAGGCCACGCTCGAACATGAGCGTACCAACCCGCTTCATCCGCCAAGCGTCCAGTGATGCCACGGCCCAAGCACCCCCCGATCCGTCGGCGGGTGCCATATTTTTATACAAAAAAGCCGAGCCTAAGCTCGGGTTTTTGTTAGAAAAAATCTCAATGTCCTGGCGGCGACCTACTCTCGCCACACTTGACTACCATCGGCTCATGCAGGCTTAACGACCGTGTTCGAGATGGGAACGGGTGTGACCCTGCAGAAAGTGCCACCAAGACATTGGTATCTTTTCTTGATTATCGAACTATAGAGGAAGGTAACCAACATTGCAGTTCACAACTTTCGTTGTGATCGCAATTAGTGAGTGGAGAACTGGACCTATTAGTACAGATCGGCTTAATGCGTTACCGCACTTCCACCTTCTGCCTATCAACCTAGTAGTCTCCTAGGGGTCTCATATGAAAATTAATCTTAGGGTCGGCTTCGCGCTTAGATGCTTTCAGCGCTTATCCGAACCGAACTTCGCTACCCGGCAATGCTCCTGGCGGAACAACCGGTGCACAAGAGGTTCGTCCATCCCGGTCCTCTCGTACTAAGGATGGGTCCCTTCAATTTTCGACGTGTGTAGTAGATAGGAGACCGAACTGTCTCACGACGTT
>DAORIP010000015.1:0-7983 GCA_035438565.1 bacterium
GAGCATCCCAAACGTGGAGATCACCGGCTACATACACCAAATCAGTGTGAGAGCCAACTTCACCGGCGCGAATGCTGATCGCGTGCACGTCGACGTCTACGGCGACACCATGATCTGGTGTTCGCTGGGGGCCTGCTCCGACATCAACACCGACGTCATCGGCCGCACCCTCTTCTTCTGACAGCTGAGCCCAAGCTCGCTGTCACCCCCGGCTTCCCTAGCGACAATTCGCTGGGGACCCTTCACTGAATATCTCGAAAGTCGAGGTAAGTAGCGAAGGGGAAACCCCCGGTGCGACGGAATCGCGCACTCTCTCCAACAGGAGTGTCCAGTGAACGCCTTCGACCAGCTGAATCATTTTCTCAACACCCAGCAGGCGATGTTCGCCGCCGGACTCGACCAGGAGCTGATCGACTTCATCGTCGCAGATCCGAACGGGCAGGGCGCCGATGTCCTGCGCGCTGCCAAGCAGCGCATGAAGGACATCAAGGACTCCAAGTCCTCGGCGGATCAACCCAAGAATTCCTGACCCAACACATTCGTGATCAGATTACGCCCTCGCAGAACACTGCGAGGCCCTTCACTGAACATCTCACTGAGGTGTACAGCGAAGGGTTTTTTGTTTATCGATACGAATCGAGGGTGCGATTCACAAGCGCGTCTGCCGCAACGTTGTATTCGCGACGAACGTGCGTAAAAGTTACCTTTCGAAAATGCTGCTTAAGGTTATAAATTTCTAAAAACAGTTTAGCGAGTTCGGGGTTCTTCACTTTGTATTGACCATTCAATTGTCTGACCGCGAGCTCAGAATCCAGTCTCGCCTCGACTTCGTTATACCCAAGCTCATGCGCCTTTTTGAGGCCCTCGATAATACCGGTGTATTCCGCCTGGTTATTGGTCGCCGTACCTAAAAACTTGGCCGCCTCCCCCACTAACTCACCCGTGTCATCATTATCTTTAATGGCATACAACACCGCCGCTCCTGCAGATGGCCCAGGATTACCCCGAGAACCACCATCAGCGTACATTCTTACTCGTTTCAGCATATGACAGGTAAACAGTAGATAGTAGACGGTAGACAGGACTGTGAGAAATTGCATTTTCTGTCTACTGTAAGCTGTCTGCAGTCTACGTTAAGTGTAAATCCACAATCCTAAACTGCAAATCTTTCTTACCATTCCATTCATTCACTTCGACTTCAAAGGCAACATCAACCGGGCTTCCAAGCTGAATCTTTTTCGCCAAATGGCCAAAGTTAAATCCGACCATCTTGTGTAAACCACCTTCAGGCGGCACCACGCTCAGGCGTAAATGAGCCCCCGAACTCCCCATAACATCTGCCCCAATTACTCGTACCTCTTTCACCGCAAAAATCGGTGGTCGATTCCCCTCCCCAAACGGCGCGCACTTCTGAATGTCATGATACACATCCCAGGTGATCTCAGACAACGCCAGTTCAATATCGATATCCAGCACATCCCGTACGCCTGCCTCGCCAAAATGTTTTTGTGCAAAGCTATTCACCTTCTCACGGAATTCAGTCACCCTGTCCAGGGACGCCAAGGTCAAACCACAAGCCTGAGGATGCCCACCGCGCTTCACAAACATATCACCACAAGACTCCATAGCCTTCACAAGATGTAGTCCACCGAGACTTCGGCCCGAACCAACAAAATGCTCGCCCACGTTTGCAAAAGCAAAGGCCGGCAAACCGTAATCAGACACCAACCGGCCAGCAATCAAGCCAACAATCCCTGGTAGCCACGTCTCGCCGTGCACCACAAGCACCGTTGATTCATCTTTCAAGGCATCAGCCATTTTCTTGGCTTCCTCATAGCTCGCTGCAAAAATCTGCTGGCGCTCTTTGTTTAAACGTTCAAGCTCGAGAGCCGCCTTGCCCGCCTCATCCTCAGTTTGAGCAGCAAGCGTGTTAAACGCAAGCTTTGCCGAAGCCAAACGTCCGGCTGCGTTTAGTCGTGGGCCGATACGAAAACCGATAGTCTGTGTGTCCACGCTAGCTAAATCAGTGCCTGCCACATTCAAAATCGCCTTAATCCCAGGTCGACGTGTCTTTTGTAGAACCTTCAAACCATAATATTCAAGCGTTCGATTTTCGCCAAGTAAAGGCACTACATCAGTGACTGTAGCAATAGCAACAAGGTCGAGTAACCATTTCTCATGACCTATAGGAAACGCCAAGCCCCGTGCGCGTGCCTCTTCAAACAAGCCCGACGCTAACTTGAAAGCTACCCCTGTACCGCACAAAGATTTATTAATGTAATGCTCACCCGGAGCAAGTGGATGTAAAACAATTGCCCTATCCGGATAATGCTCCCCCATTTGGTGGTGATCACAAACCACCACATCTACACCAAGCTCGTGAGCTTTTCCAAGCTCGAGACCATTTGCGATCCCACAATCAACCGTAATCAACAATTTCACCCCCTCGGCTGCCAAGCGTTCAACGGTATGCATCGCTACTCCGTAGCCATCTTTTTCTCTGTCTGGCAAAAATACCTCAGCCGTAAATGGTACAGATAGTCGTTCCGCGATCTCTCGTAGACTTGTAAACAAAACTGTTGACCCGCACACACCGTCGGCATCGTAGTCGCCATGGATGACGATTTTTTGCCCCGTAGTCAGCGCCTCAAAAACACGTGTCACCGCCGCCTGCATGCATGTAAAATCCTGCGGAGAATGCGTATCACGCTCCCAGTTGGGATCTAAAAAATACTCAAACTGGGCCTCGGCCACATTTCGATTGGTCAACAACTGACGCAACACAGATTCCTCCGTGCGCGGCTTCACATTCCAAATTTTTGACATAAACACCCTACCACTACCCAAAAATAGCTCCAGTCATTGAAAAAATCATGGATACGATGATGATAATCGCCAGAATCGCGAGAATGCGACGCGTTCGTTTTTCAGATTTTTGCATGGACAAAGTATAACGACACACCCTTGACTTGTCAGCCCGGACTGGGGACTCTTCTTGGTGTATTCTTAATCTGGAGGTGAACATGGGAAAACTCATGGTGCGCATCTCTGATGACACAGGGCTGCAGCGCTCATTCGTGATCATCCAGAAAGGATTGATAGAAAACGGGGTGGAATACGTCATCGCAATCGTATCTCCAGAGGATCCGGGAACGGATCCGGATAGGTACATTGCCGTTGGCTATGACGATACCTCAAACGTGAAGGATAACTACTTCTTTCTGCCCGAGGACGTCAGCGCCCGCCTTGTCCAGAAATTTCGAGCATTCGGAGCCGTATTTCCGGAAATCGCAGAAGCCTAGTTTGCTTGAATAGACAAATACGGCTAAGGTTCTGTCGCCAGGAGGTTCCATGGCAGGCACACACCCAATGCCAGAATGGCATAGCGACGACACGGGCATCGTGCGGATGGTCGACTCAGCCGGCCGACCGCAACGCTACCAGATGAAGCGTCTGGTCCCCTTCGGAGACCACACGTTCGTCATTCTGGAACCGACAAAGGAAGGCGAGCCTCTCCTTGTCGGCGAATACACGCTTGGCTGGAATGGCGAGGCTTGGGTAGCACCGATCCCCGCCGGTCCGCTCACCTTCGTGATCGTGAGTCTCGCCATCGCCCGAGACCGAGAACCGAGAACAAATCGCTATCATGGCTATCACGCATGAAGCACACGCCAGGGCGGTCACCACGTGGCCGTCATTTTTTTTAAAAAACTAAGAAAATTTGAATATTTTACCGGTCGATACTTGACAAACAGAAACATTTTTGCTAGTATAATCGCCACAAAAAGCTCATTCCGAGCTTGGAGGTGCGTCACGAGGAACCACATCGTGTCCGATCATTTCAACTTCTGCTGGCTCGAGAACAACAGCGACGGCGACGTGACCGCGGCGACCTGATCGGCCTGCGGCGCGATCCAGATCGGAGGCACCCGGCGTAATTCGCGCCGGGAACTCCCACAACCTTCCACCGCGGAGTGAACACGGTGTTCACCTTCCTGCCCCCGCTCTACCAACCCGACCGAAACCCTCTTTCCTCCTAGCGCGAACACGGTTCGCGTCACCGGCTGTCCCTCCTGGACGGCCGGTCTTTTTTATCGTTTCAAAACTTTAAGATAGGCCTCTCCCGGAATTTCAACACTGCCCACACCCATGGCCATCATCTTCTTCTTTCCCTTCTTTTGCTTCTGCAAAAGTTTAAGCTTACGTGTGTAGTCACCACCATACAAACCCCCGGTCACATCTTTGCTCATGGCGGAAATACGTTCTGCGGCCACAATCTTGCCACTAATTGCCGCCTGGAGCTTAATCACGAACTGTTCACGTGGAATCGAATCTTTGAGAATCTCAAGAATGCGGCGACCAGAACTTTCAGCTTCACTGCGGTAAACTAGGGTAGAAAAAGCATCAACCGTGTCTTCAGCCACCATGATATCGAGCTTTACGATGTCTGCCTCACGATAATCAAAAATATCGTAACTCATGGAGGCGTAACCACTTGAAACGCTCTTCAATTTATCATTGAAGTCCACAATGATGGCCGCGAGTGGCAACTCATAACGAATGAGCGCCCGACCTTCAGACAAATATTCCGTGTTCAAATAAATACCGTGACGCTCCTGAGCTAACGTCATTACGTTACCGATAAAATCTGTAGGGACGATGATGTCAGTCTTGGCCCATGGTTCTTCGATCTTCTGAATGTGGGCTGGATCAGGAAGATCGAGCGCTCCTTTGATCACGCGATACTCAGGCTTGCCGTTCTCAAACACGCGGTAGGCCACGGATGGCAGAGTAACCACGAGATCAATATTGTATTCGCGCGACAAACGCTCCTTCAAAATCTCAAGGTGGAGCATGCCTAAAAATCCACAACGAAAACCATACCCCAAAGCCGGAGAATGCTCAGGATCATAGACAAGCGCAGCATCGTTCAACTTCAAACGGTCCATAGCGTCACGCAAGGCACCGTACTCATCACCTTGAGCTGGGAACACGCCAGCAAATACCATTGGCTTCACCTCTCGATACCCCGGGAGTGGTATAACGCCGGCGGAGCTCGTACCCACGGTGAACGTATCACCCACACGACAAGCACGGATGTCTTTCAACCCGGTGACAACATAGCCAATCTGACCCGTCTCAAGTTCATCAAGCGGAGAAAATTTAGGTTTCAATGCACCAATTTCGAGCACCTCACCATCAGCCTGTGTAGCAACGAGCTTGAGTTTATCGCGCTTCTTAAATGCGCCGTCCACCACACGAACATAAGCCACCACACCCTTGTAGTCATCGTAGGCAGAATCGAAGATCACTGCTCGTGCTGGAGCGGCCGGATCACCCTCAGGCGCCGGAACGCGATCAATAATGACATCAAGTAACTCTTTAACGCCTTCACCCGTCTTACCTGACACCGCTAAAATCTCACTTTCATCACAACCAAGCAACTTCACAAGCTCAGCTTTACGACGCGGTACATCAGCGGCCGGGAGATCGATTTTGTTTAAGACCGGAATAATCTCAAGCTCCTCTTCAAGCGCAAGGTACAGGTTCGCAATCGTTTGTGCCTGTACTCCCTGCGTAGCATCGACAAGCAGCACAGCACCGTCAACAGCCGCAAGCGAGCGCGACACTTCGTAATTGAAGTCAATGTGTCCCGGGGTGTCGATGAGGTTCAAAGTGAAATCTTGGTTATCCTTTTTCCACTGCATGCGGGCCGGAGCCAGCTTAATGGTGATTCCGCGTTCACGCTCAATGTCCATGGAATCAAGCAACTGGTCTTTCATCTGTCGGCTCTGCACCGTACCCGTAATCTCAAGCAACCGATCCGAAAGTGTCGACTTTCCGTGGTCAATGTGGGCAATAATACAAAAATTGCGAATGCGATCTTGAGGAACCATAAATCGTAAGTACTCTAGCGGAAAATCGCAGTGTTGTCTATTGAAAAGCAGGGGCTTCCTGTGCTCTCACCAACCTCACCGATTGATAACCGAAATAGGCAATAATGATAGCCGTAACAACTGGACTGACCCATTCAGGAATGTGAGCACCAAATCCGTGAAGCAGCATAATGGTGCCAAGTGCAAGCACGGAATACATAGCCCCGTTTTTAAGCAAGGCATATTTTTTAATTCGCTCAATATTGGAAACCGTCATATACCGAACCACCAAAGCCCCGATACCATTCCCAATAAGAATAAGTGGCACTGACAAAGTGAACGCAAAGGCTCCGAGGACGCCATCAATAGAAAAAGTCATGTCGATAATTTCCAGGAACAGGATTTTACTCACATCTGACATGTGACTTGTACCTTCAAGCATCTGTTCTTCCGCACGTTCTGCATTCTGTTTGAATCCATGGGTAATAAAGAATGCGCTTGAACCAACCACCGCTCCAAGAGCAAGTAAGGGATCGATCTTCAAAGCCTCCCAAACAATACCGACGAGCAAGACAGAAACCACGGCATAAAACCACACGCCCTGTCGAGCAATAAACGCTTCACCGGGCAAACCAAAATGCTTGGTCTCAAGAAAGAGCCAGTGCAAAAACAAGAACACAAGAAATGTTCCTCCACCAACCAGGAGGATAGGCGCTGAACTCTCAATCGCTGCATGGACGCTCGGATCATTGCTAAAAGTAGCCGTCAGCGACCCAAACAGCCCAAGGCTCGGAGTCGTTGCCCAAACAATCAACCAGGGCAAGGCCCCACGAACCACAAATACAGCAAACAAAATTCCCCAGAACAAAAACCACTTACGCGCCTTTTGACTCATGCCACTCAAAACCTCGGCATTAATAATCGCATTATCAATGCTTGAAATGGTTTCAAACATCGCCAGACCCAACACGGTAAGCACCATTGAGACGATCGCCATAGTTATGCAATAATACCTGATCCGATAAGTTCATCCTCCACATAAAAGGCAATAAACTGACCAGGAGCCACGGCGCGTTGTGGCTGATCAAAAGTTACTTTTGAACCGTCAAAAGTACACTGCGCTAAAGGCTGGCGATAACGAATGCGAGCTGAAATTTTCTGCCCGGCGTATGCCGCAAAGTTGCCCTCAAGCGTTTCGGTCAAATTCGTTGCTACGAGCTCGGACTTGTACAGAGCCGAATCCTCGTCCCCCACCGCTACAATCACCTCATTCGTTTCAGGACGACGTTCGACAACATAGTAAGGCGTGCCGCCCCCAATCCCAAGACCACCTCGCTGACCAATCGTATAAAACTCAAATCCGCGGTGCTGACCAATGATCTCGCCGGCAGTCGTGACGATATTGCCTTCATGTGGCTGAATGCGAGCTTCTAAAAAATCTTGCATGTCGACTTTCCCAACAAAACAAATGCCCTGACTGTCTTTCTTGTCCGCGACCATAAGTTTGTGTTCACGGGCAATCTCGCGAACCTGAGCCTTCTCAAGCTCGCCAATTGGGAACAAGACGCGTGAGAGCTGTGACTGGGTCAACTGACACAGGAAATAACTTTGATCTTTATTTGCATCAACTCCAGCAAGCAGGTGTGTCGTGCCGTCACCATCACGAATCACACGAGCATAGTGACCCGTGGCTACAAATTCACACTCGAGCTTATCGGCCTCACGCGTGAACAGATCAAATTTCATGTACTTGTTACAGAGCACGTCCGGGTTTGGCGTGCGACCAGCCTTGTACTCGTCAATCATGTATTCGTAAACAAGCTTACGATACTCGTCTTCAAAATCGAAAGTATGGAACTGAATCCCAAGCTGTGCGGCTACGCGCATTGCGTCACGGCGCTCTGTTCTCCATGAGCACTCCTCACTCAAATTGCCTCCCCCCTTAGACAAGGGGGGATTATGGGGGGTCGCGCCATCCGACCAATTCTTCATGAATCCCCCAATCACCTCATAACCAGCCTCCAACAATAAAATCGCCGACACAGAGCTGTCGACACCCCCACTCATACCTAGTAAAACGCGTGGTTTGGCCATAACGGGCCAGCTT
>DAORIP010000016.1:0-7901 GCA_035438565.1 bacterium
ATCTTCTCAAACTCTTCAGCCTCCGTAGCAGCCGTTCCGGTCATACCCGCCAGTTTGGTGTACAAACGGAAGTAGTTTTGGAACGTAATCGTCGCCATGGTCTTACTCTCACGCTGAATTTTAACCCCTTCCTTGGCCTCAATCGCCTGGTGCAAACCCTCTGAATAACGACGACCCTCCATCATGCGGCCGGTAAATTCATCAACAATAACAACCTCGCCGTTACGTACAACGTAATCGCGATCTTTCTTAAATAAGGACTGCGCCCGAAGCGACTGCTCTGCGTGATGCACCATTTGCAATCCCTGCTCATAAAGGTTCGCTACCCCGAGTGCCTTTTCGACTTTCTGTAAGCCGGTTTCCGTAAATGTGGATACACGCATCTTCTCGTCTAAGTTGTAGTCTTCGTTCTCAATAAATGTTTTCGCGATATCCGCAAATTTGTAATACAAATCCGCCGACTCTTCCGCGGCCGTGGAAATAATGAGCGGTGTGCGTGCCTCATCAATCAAAATCGAATCAACTTCATCAACAATAGCGTAGTGCAAACCACGCTGCACAAGCTGCTCAGGCGATTGCACCATGTTGTCACGCAGGTAATCAAAACCGAACTCGTTATTCGTTCCGTACGTAATATCGGCGTCATATGCCTCCTTGCGAGAAGCTGGTCGCAAATTATCCATCTCTACTCGGAAGGATTGAGTTGTCGCCTTCACTTCGTCCTGAGTTTCTGGAGTTGGAGAAGCCTCAATCACTGGAGCTTTGTAATTCTCATCATAACGATAACCGCTTTCATGCTGAATACAGCCCACGGATAATCCCAAGAAATGGAAAACGCGGCCCATCCAAACAGCATCACGCTTCGCGAGATAGTCGTTCACCGTAATAACGTGAACGCCCTTCCCTGCAAGCGCGTTCAAATACACCGGCGATGTTCCAGTGAGCGTCTTACCTTCACCGGTACGCATTTCAGCAATCCCGGTTTTATGCAAAACAAGCCCGCCCATGAGCTGAACGTCATAATGACGCTGCCCAAGGATACGCCGAGATGCTTCACGCACCACGGCAAAAGCTTCGTGAGCGAGATCATCAATCTGAGCCCCATCTGCTAATCGTTGTTTAAACTCTGCTGTTTTTGCACGCAATTGCTCATCAGAAAGCGCAGCGATGGCAGGCTCAAGTCCATTAATATTCGCAACTTCTTCGCGAAGCTTAGCGACAACTTTAGCATTAGGATCTCCAAGAAGTTTTGTAATCCAAGACATAGGCAAGATAATGGCCACAGTGTGCCCGAAACACAGAAGGAAGTAAACCCGGAGGCGCTTTTTATTGGCCACGCAATCGAGCCAACTGAATGAGGTTCAAATCTCGTTTCCAAATTTTGGTTTTTGATCCCGCTAAATACGTAGCACGTTTTGAAATCAGTTCCTGAACGTGTTTGTAATTCTCCTCAATCTCGTCCGCCTTCTCATCCGCGCCTGCCTCCCGATATGCCTTAGCATACAATTCAACAACCCCCTCTTTTGTGAGTTTGGCGTACGGGATATGAGTCTCCGCTTCAATCCGATCAAGCTCATTTTGAATCTCCAGAGCTCGCTTCATCTCTTCTGGTCCAATATCAAGATGCTTTAAAATTTCAAGCGTGCGATCAGTAAGCGCAACGTTATCCTCCTCTTGGACCGCCATTATCTCAGACTTAAATTTTTTCACCTCTGGATCGTCGGTGTGCAAATACTCAACAAGTTGCTTCACCGCCTGATCGACCTTGGTTTCGTATTCCAAATTTCTCGCGTACTGGTCTTGAAGACCTTCTAAATTTAAGATGCGTAACCCATGACTTTCGGTGGTGCTTGTACGCACCACCTCATGAGGCACCATTTTGCTTCTGAGAAAAAATTCAAAGTCATAAGCCACTTTCGACGGCCTGCCATCGATTTCAACATCAAAAATCCGTTTACCGGCTAAAATTTTCAAGTCTTGTCCAGGAATAGTGCCGTACTCTCCCGGCTTACCGTCATAAATTACTTCTCCGGACTCATCACGCATGATATTCCCATCGCGATCTTTTTTCGCATTAGAAAAAATAACATCCGGCATTCGGCGCATGCGATTGCGAATTTCATCAATATCTTCATTTTTATACAGCGCAGCATCAAAGTCTCCCGGAGGCTTCATAAGCACTCGGCCCTCCTCATGCCCTTTTCTCAAAATATCCTCACCGTTCAAATACATGGCAGTGCTTGCAAACACCGCGTAATCACGCACCTGACCAATGGCCTCCCGCATACCATCAAGCATCTTTGGTAGCAATGCCACTTGCACTTCTTCTGGCAATTTCTCAAACGCAAGCGGCTCTTTTTCGTGACTCGCCTCCGGTCGTTCAACGCGCGGAACTTCAGCAGTCACTTCCCGATTAACACCCTCTTGAGCAACCTGAAGCTGCTCATCGTGTTCCAGATGATTTGGGATCACTTCTGACTGCGGCACCTGCCTGTCTGACAATTCCGGATGATATCCTCCTCGCTCCATAAATAGGCTAGCCTTGCGGGACTAAATTCCTTGCGACTTTATCAACATCACCAGCGCCCATAATGATCACCACATCCCCTGGCTGAATGTTTTTCCGTAGTCGCTCTTCTGCCTGGCGCAAGTCAGGAACATAGGTCACTTTCTCAGAACCAATTGCCTCCACTATATCTCGGCTCGAAACCTCACCCTCATCAGCTACCCGTCCCTCCACGTGATAAATTTCTGAAATAATCGCCAGGTCAGCCAGCGTAAACGAAGTTACGAAGTCGGCAAATAATTCTTTAGTTCGGCTGTGCTGATGTGGTTCAAACAAGAGGACTATCCGTGACTCAGGATAAAACTCTTTCGCTGCAGCCAACGTGCCCTTGATGGCGGTAGGATGATGACCGTAATCAGAAATAATTGTAGCTCCTTTGTACTCACCTACTTTTTCAAAACGCCGCCAAATCCCCCGGAAAGCACGGAGCGCATTATTGGCCACTGCATCATCAATTCCATATGCTCGAGCGATAGCGCGCGCTCCAAGCGCATTCATCATATTGAATTCACCCGGTATCTGAAGCTCAATACCAGACAACCGTTGCCAGCCACCAGCAATCTCTCGCATTCGTTTTTGCGGCTTCCCAAACCATAAATATTTTGGCTTTCCCAAAAACTCAGTGGCAAAATATTCATCCTTAGCCTCGCCTTCCTGGCAATAAATATGTCGATCAAAATCAAAAATGTTCTGCAAAACCAACTTCGAGGTCTGCATACCTAATTGATGAAAGGCGTCCTCAATATCTTCCAGGTCCCGGTAAACATCCAAATGATCAGCCTCCACATTGGTAATCAAGGTGGTTTCAGGGTGAAGCTTCAACATCTTTTTCTTGTACTCATCACCTTCAATGATCAGGATATCGCTCTTTCCAATTCTGAGATTTCCATCTTTCCAACCCGGCACCAAAGATCCCACAAACACGGTAGGATCAAGCTTCGCAGCTTCAAAAATCAACCCCGTCATGGCGGTTGAAGTGGACTTGCCGTTCGTACCGGTCACACAGATAGTTCGATATTCTTTTGAGAGCGCTCCCAAAAAATCAAAATGACCGAGCTGTGGAATCTTCCTCAGCGTTGCCTCTGCACGCTCTACATTCTCTTCGGTAGCAGCCTCTGTATAGACAATGAGGTCAGTTTCTGGAGGAATATTCTCAGCCGCATGACCAATCGTGACACGAATCCCCCTGCTCTCAAGGTCCTGTGTAATCCGTGACGCAAAAGCATCAGAGCCCGTGACTACTTTGCCACGGGCTACTAAAAACTTCGCAATGGCACTAATGCCAATACCACCGATACCGACGCAGTGAACATGTCTGTAGGTATCAATGAACATAGGTTGGAAATTAGCGCTCTTTTCGATCAACCAACTGACGCTTTAACTCATCTTTCACGTCATCGATAGCCGCGTACAGATCATCCTTTGTGGATGTAGCGCGAAGCACAGCTCCCGGGATCGTCATGTTAAGTTCCGCATAAAATACATCCCCCTTCTGATGATGAGGGCTGGTTTTACCCACTTCTGCCACTACATCACAAGGCGAATATTTTTCACAAATACTTACAAGCGATTCAAGCTTACGTTCAACGTATTGCTTAATAGCCTCAGTCAATTCCATGTTCGTCCCTTTGATTTCCGTAATACGCATAATCAGAAATGAAGAATCAAAGCGGGATTAAAATCCCAAATATTGCACCTCCTCATGTAACTGCACCCCAAACTCATCACGAGCCCGCGTCTTCACAAAGCTAATCAATGTCACAATGTCACGCGCGCTAGCGTGGCCAACATTCAAAAGAAAGTTGCCATGCTGCGGCGCAATTTGCGCCTCCCCCATCTTCGTCCCCTTTAAGCCTAACTGATCTATGATCCAACCGGCACCCAGGCGGTGCATATCTTTCATAGGCTGAGGAATTTCAACCTTGCTGATGATCTTTTGAATGTCTTCATCCGAAGAGTATTCGTAATTCTTAAACATACAGCCCGCACTTGATGACCCAAGCGGCTGTGAGGCCTTGCGACCAGCCAAATTCTTCTCAATTAACGCCAGTGCCTCAGCCCGATCACCAGGAGTAAGCTTAAAGGTAGCTTCAAGAATGACATCTTGTTCATGACCTGGCTCCTTCAAGACGCTGTGTCGATAACCGTAATGCATGTCAGCAGCCGGAACGTCGATCACCTCGCCATCACGTAATAATTTCACGGACACAAGATTATCTTTGACTTCACCTCCAAAACACCCCGCATTGCCACGTACCGCCCCACCAATTGTGCCCGGCAACGAGACTGCCCATTCAAAACCGCGCAAACCTTTGTCAGCACTCCCCCTTGCGACCGTAGCAGAGATCACCCCCGCCTCAGCAGTCACGAGATCGCCCTCGTAACGCGTATTCCGATTCGCTGCCTTGATCACTAAGCCTTGATAGCCTTCGTCAGCCACTAAAGTATTTGAGCCGCCGCCCAAAATGAAATAGGGCAAGGCGTATTCTTGAGCAATCTTCACGGCATCAATCAAATCCTGCGTTGATCTGGCTTCTACAAAATATTTTGCCGGGCCCCCAATCCGGAAATTCACGTGCTTCGCCAATGATTCGTTATCCTTATACTGAGCTCCGAAACGCTCTTTCAGCTTATCTGCGGTGGTTGGCATATATACAGAAAGTGTACTCCAAGGCCGAATTCCATTCAATTCCGGGCGCTGAATACATACCCGTTTCTGGTTGACAAAAGTCAGATTTTTTGCTATACTTTCACCGCCAGACAGGATTCTTTTTCCCCTGTCAAGGAGGCAAATTGGCCACCACCGTGAACACCCCCGCGCCCAAGGCGCAGCAGCAGGCCCCGACCGCCACCGTCCACCAGGACGGCGCGTCCGCCGCCAAGGCCAAGCTCATGCGGCCGCCCCGCGAGCTCCTCGAGCCCCCGTCGGACGGCCGTCTCGGCCGGGAGGAGCTGGACCGCGACGCGGACGGCAACCTGGTCCTCTGATCACAGCTTCGGCTGCGATCCTTCTCGCGGTGAGAGCATCTTCTCACCGCAACACACAAAACCTCACCTCACGGTGGGGTTTTGTGTTGGTTGACAGCAATCGCATTTTCAATAGAAGATCAATCTGAGGAGGCGCGATGTATCTACTTCTCGTTGAGCAGGTCATCACGGATCACAATAATTTCATCGAATACCTTGCGATTGTGGGCATAAATGAACTCTACACCTGCAAGGGTGGAATCCTCTACGTCCACGCTATTGATACCGATGCCGACAAACTCCAACAAACACTCGCCGAGCTCCAGAATATGCTCGGTGCCGGTGATTCGCTCCCCAACCCGCCCGACCTCGGCGAGGTCATCGTGGTCTGGATGAACGGTCCAACTGGGACGCTTGCTACATATTCCTGCCAATGTTCAGAGGGTGGGATTAGCTACGCCTCACATGAAGGAGAGGTGATCGTCATCATCCACGTAGGCTACGATCAGCTGAAGGCTGAGACGTTGCTCACCGACGAAAACATGTACCTGGCATACGCCATAGCTGTAGCCGGAGCAACAACCGAAAACGATTCACCGAGCTCGCTAACCTGGAGAACCATCGGGGAAGCGTAAACCCTCTCCCGCTCAGAGGGTTTTTTCATTCAGGGATATGTGACTTTGCGGTTTGATGGTTCTCATTTACACTCTTCTCAATCGCCTCTTAACTGAACCGTTGCCTGAAACGTATGATCAACACTCTTCAAGTAGCTGACCCCGACATCGCCAATGCCCTCGAAGGCGAACTTCAACGCGAACGCTTCGGCCTAGAACTCATCCCTTCAGAAAATTTTGTGTCCCCGGCCGTGCTTGAAGCACTCGGTTCTGTTGCGACAAACAAATATGCAGAAGGTTACCCGGGCAAGCGCTACTACGGCGGCTGTGAAGAGGTCGACAAACTCGAGTCATTAGCCATAGAACGAGCCAAGCAATTGTTTGGAGCCGAACACGTGAACGTGCAGCCGCATTCCGGTGCTCCAGCGAATATTGCCGTATACGCAGCCCTCCTTGAACCGGGTGACACCGTACTTGGCATGGACCTCTCGCACGGTGGTCACTTAACACACGGTCACCCAGTAACCGACTCCGCCAAGCGCTATAACTTTATTCGTTATAAGACCACGGAAGATGGTCGAATTGACTACGATGCACTTGAAGCAACAGCCAAAGAACATAAACCAAAACTTATTTTAGTTGGCTACTCTGCCTATTCTCGAGAGATCGATTACGCCCGGGTTAAAAATATTGCGGAAGGTGTTGGCGCGTATGCTATGGCAGACATTGCCCATATCGCCGGACTCATTGCTGCCGGAGGGATGAATAATCCCGTGCCACTTTTCGATGTCGTGACTACCACCACCCACAAAACCCTGCGTGGTCCACGCGGCGGCATGATCATGTGTAAGGCGGCGCTTGCCAAACAGATTGATAAAGCCGTCTTCCCGATGCTCCAGGGTGGCCCACACATGCACACCATTGCAGCGAAGGCTGTAGCCTTCGGTGAAGCGCTCAAGCCCGAATTCAAAGCTTACGGAAAACAGATCAAGTTAAATGCTCGCGTACTCGCCGATGAGCTCACCATGCGCGGCTACAAGCTCATGTTTGGTGGCACAGAAAATCACTTAATGCTTATTGATGTCACTCCCAAAAATGCTACGGGCGGAGAAGCGCAACACGCACTCGACGCCGCCGGTATCACCTGCAATAAAAACATGATTCCGGACGATCCTCGCCCACCTATGGATCCATCCGGCATTCGCCTCGGCACCCCCGCCATCACCACCCGTGGTCTCAAAGAGGCGGACATGAAAAAAGTTGCTGACTGGATTGATCAGGCCATCATGAACAAGTCCGACGAAGCGAAACTCGCCGCCATCAAAGCCGAAGTTGCAGACTTCATGAAAGCATTTCCGTTGTACCAAGAACTTGCTTACGTATAACTGTGAAGACCGTTGTTGTCACTGCGGGTCAAACGTGGATTGATATTGACGCCTTCGCTTGTATCATCGCCTATACAAAACTCCTCAAACTTGAAGGCAAAGCATCTGAAGCCATACACCCAGGAGTTTTGAATGCATCAATTCCCGACTACCTCGCTAAACTCGGTAACTATCTCATCGAGCCTTCGAGTCTCGATTACACAGTTGTTTTGGTCGATATATCCAATCCGGCATTCGTGTCGAATTTCGTAAAGCCAGAACACGTAATCGAGATCTACGATCATCATTTAGGTTTTGAGGAGTACTGGAACCAGCGTCTCAGCAACAACGCCCATATTGAATTCATTGGCGCCTGTGCGACACTAATCT
>DAORIP010000017.1:0-7852 GCA_035438565.1 bacterium
ACAAAAACGAAGCTCCCACCCATGAGCGCTCATGGGTGGGAGCTTCGTTTTTGTAGCAAAAGTTGTTTTCAGGTATAAAGAGTGGCGAAAGTAATGTCTTTTTGTATGGCCGATAAATTTATCGTAACGGGCGGAAATGCGCTGCATGGAACGGTGAAGATTGCAGGCGCGAAAAATGCGGCCTCAAAAATGATTATCGCCTCACTGCTCACCGCAGATGAAGTGATTTTGGCAAACGTCCCTCTTCAGAAAGAGTCGGACATTGCTCGGGAGCTTGTGACCATGCTTGGAGCTCAGTCTGATTTGGTTGATCACACACTCACGCTGCAGACGGCTACTATCGCATCAACGTCTGCCATGCAGTTGTCTCGCAAGAATCGTTTGGCGATTCTTGCTCTTGCGCCGCTTTTGCACCGTGCAGGAGAAGCTTATGTACCTACACTTGGCGGCGATAAAATCGGGCCGCGGCCAGTAAATTTTCACTTGGACGCCTTGGAAAAGATGGGTGCAAAAATTGACGTTGATCACGATGGTTACCGAGCTTCGGTTGAGGGTCGCCTCAAGGGTACGCTTATTGAGCTTCCCTATCCGTCGGTGGGTGCCACGGAAACCATTTTGCTCGCCGGCGTCATGGCGCAGGGGAGAACCGTGTTAAAGAACGCGGCTATTGAACCGGAAATTGTCGATCTTATTATGTTGCTCCAAAAGATGGGGGCAATTATCGAAATGGGGGCGGGACGACATATCGAAATTACGGGTGTTGAGAAGTTGCATGGTTGTCGGCACGTCATTTTGCCGGATCGCATGGAGGCGGCCTCTTTTGGATCAATGGCACTTGCCACACGTGGCGAAATCTTTTGCGAAGGCGCAAAGCATCGCGACATGATTACATTTTTGAATGCGGTGCGTCGTATGGGTGCGGATTACGAAGTAAAGAATGGAGGCATTCTGTTTAAAGGTGGAAAAAATTATCAGGGCCTTAAGCTTGAGACCGATACGCACCCGGGCTTCATGACCGACTGGCAACAACCATTTGTTGTTGCACTCACTCAAGCCGAGGGGACGTCAGTTGTCCATGAGACGGTGTATGAGGATCGTTTTGGCTACACCGAGACCTTGCGTGAGATGGGAGCCGATATCACCATTTTTGATACCTGTTTGGGGGAGGTAAGTTGCCGATTCAAGGATCATAACCATAAACATTCGGCAATTATCAAAGGACCGACACCACTCAAGGCAGCTGATATTAAACTTCTCGATATTCGCGCAGGACTTGCGTGTGTCATTGCCTCACTCGTGGCTGAGGGCACGTCTACGCTCACTGGCTTTGAGCACCTTGAACGTGGTTACGAGGATTTATATGGCAAATTGAAATCGATCGGAGCAGATATCCGAGCCGAGTAGCGTATGTTGATTGAATTACTTTTGAGCGCACCACTTATCGCCTTGGCCTGGGTTGTCGCGATCATTTTGTCTCTCACCGTTCACGAATTTGCCCACGCTTTGGTTGGGAAGTGGCGGGGTGATGACACAGCAGAGCGGATGGGGAGGCTTACTCTGAATCCGCTTGCGCATCTTGATCCACTTGGAACACTCATGTTGTTGTTTGTGGGTTTTGGTTGGGCCAAGCCAGTACCCTTTGATCCAAGGAATTTGGAGAGTCCAGCATGGGATGGAGTGACCATTGCGCTCGCAGGACCGTTTGCGAACTTGGTCTTGGCGACGCTTGGTGGGGTTGCTTTTCGGAATTTGGCAGACTTGCAGTTTGCGCAGGGAAGCCTCCTGCCGGTGTTTTTAGTTTTGCTTGTATTCACGAACCTGATGTTGTTGTGTTTCAACCTACTGCCCATCCCCCCGCTTGATGGTTCAAAGGTGATTGATGCCCTGTTGTATCGAACGCGGTATGAACGGGTGGCACTTTGGCTCAATATTTACGGGCCTCGGGTGCTGCTTGGACTTGTTATTGTGTCCATGATCACCAGTCTGAATGTGTTTGGTTTTCTTCAGGTTCCAGCCGTTTTAGCCTGTGATAACTTGGTTGGTCAGTCGTGCCTTGGGTTTTTGGACGCCTCATTTGGTCAATAGTCCAGAGGTTAATATTGACCTTCTTTTCAGCTTATGTTAGGATTCCGCCACTTGTTTTCCCGTGTTTTCGGGAAGACCTTAATCTCGTTATGCCAACAATTAACCAACTCATCCGTAAGGGTCGCAGCAGCAACAAGGCGAAGTCAAAGTCGCCTGCTATGCAGTATACGCTCGACTCCTTGCACCGTAAGCGCACTGATTTGGCTCATGGAGCCCCATTCAAGCGCGGCGTGTGTGTCAAGGTAACCACCATGACGCCAAAGAAGCCTAACTCGGCTTTGCGTAAGATTGCCCGTGTCCGTCTTTCAAATGGAACGGAAGTCACTGCCTACATTCCTGGTGAAGGTCACAATCTTCAGGAGCACTCTATCGTGATGATTCGCGGTGGTCGTGTAAAGGACCTTCCTGGTGTGCGCTACCACATTGTTCGTGGTCGCTACGATGCTACCGGTGTTGATGGCCGCAACCGCAGCCGTTCGATCTACGGTACGAAGAAGCCAAAGGCGGGTAAGAAATAAATTGTTCACGTTGACCGTTGATAGTTCTCGGCCGGTTTGAAAAAACCCGCCGTAAACTGTTAACTGTCAACGGTCAACAGATACTCATTCAATGTTCTCGAGTACTGCGTCCACGCAGGAAGAGGGGAAACCCACGAGAACGCCAAAACGATAAAATGATATGCGTGGTAAGAGTGCTATTAAGCGCGAGCTCGCTCCTGACAGTAAGTACGGGAGCGTTTTGGTTTCCAAGCTCGTGAATTACGTCATGAAGGATGGAAAGAAGTCAGTTGCTGAGAAGGTAGTTTACGCCTGTCTCGACAAGGTTGCTGCTGAAACCAAGCAGAACCCAATTGATGTGTTTGACGAGGCTTTGAAGAATATCACCCCAACCGTTGAGGTGAAATCAAAGCGCGTTGGTGGTGCAAACTACCAGGTGCCTATGCCAGTTCGCGGTGATCGCCGCTATGCTTTAGCATACCGCTGGTTACTTGTTGCTGCACGTGGCAAGAAGGGTCGTCCAATGGCTGACAAGTTGGCTGAAGAGCTTATGTTGGCTGCGAAGAATGAGGGTGAAGCTGTGAAGAAGCGTGCTGATGTCCAGCGTATGGCAGAGGCGAACCGTGCCTTTGCTCACCTTGCTCGCTAGAGAATTGTTCGTCAGTAGGGCTTTCGACTTTAGACTTTAGACTTTCAACTTCTTTATGCAACGCGATTATCCGCTAGATCGGGTACGTAACATTGGTATTATCGCTCACATTGACGCCGGTAAGACCACCACCACTGAGCGTGTACTGTTCTACACCGGTAAGAAGCACAAGATCGGTGAAGTGCACGAAGGTGAAGCTACCATGGACTGGATGGAGCAAGAGCAGGAGCGTGGTATTACCATTACTGCTGCCGCTACCACGTGTTTCTGGAAAGATCACCGTATTAACATTATCGATACCCCTGGACACGTAGACTTCACTGTTGAAGTTGAGCGTTCTTTGCGCGTGCTTGATGGTGGTGTAACGGTGTTCGACGGGGTTGCTGGTGTTGAGCCACAGTCCGAGACGGTTTGGCACCAGGCAGACAAGTACAAAGTGCCGCGCGTGTGCTTCATCAACAAATTGGATCGCACGGGTGCAGACTTCTATAAGGATCTTGATTCCATTCACAAACGTTTAACCCCAAATGCTTACCCGATTCAGTTACCAATTGGTACGGAGTCGAATTTCGTGAGCATTGTCGACTTGCTGAACCGCAAGATGTACACCTTTAAGGACGATCTCGGAAAGGATGTCGACATTACGGACGTTCCTGAGGAGCATAAAGCGAAGGTGGAGGAGTACCGTGCAAAGCTCGTCGAGGCTATTGTGGAAAATGATGAAGCTTTGATGGAGCGCTTTTTCTCCGGTGAAGAGATCTCAGTGCCTGAGCTCAAAGTAGCTCTCCGTAAGGGCGTGGTTGCCATGAAGATCTTCCCGGTTTTGTGTGGTTCAGCTTTGAAGAACAAGGGCGTTCAGCTCATGCTTGATGCCGTTGTTGATTACTTGCCATCGCCACTTGATCGTCCTGCTGTTGAAGGTTTTAGCCCAGAGAATCCAGATGAGAAAATTGTTTGTCCAGCTAAGGACGATGCTCCATTTGCAGCCTTGGCCTTCAAGATTGCGGCTGACCCATTCGTGGGCAAGTTGGCTTTCTTCCGTGTGTACTCTGGTTCCTTGAAATCCGGTACGTATGTGTTGAACACCGCTACTGGAGAGAAGGAGCGTATTTCTCGTATCGTGCGTCTGCATGCGAACTCTCGTGAAGAAGTTGATCAGGTATTTGCTGGAGAAATTGCAGCCGCGGTGGGTTTGAAGGGTACGGCCACGGGTCAGACCTTGTGTGATGTTGATCATCCAATTGTGCTTGAGAACATTGTGTTCGCTGAGCCGGTTATTTCTCAGGCTATTGAGCCGAAGACGAAGGGTGACCAAGAAAAGATGGGTATGGCCCTGTCCAAACTCATGGAAGAGGATCCAACCTTCCACGTGCATACGGATACCGATACTACTCAGACCATCATTCAGGGTATGGGAGAACTTCACCTTGAAATCATGGTAGATCGCATGAAGCGCGAATATGGCGTGGAGGTGACTGTTGGTCGTCCACAGGTTAGCTACCGCGAAGCTATTCGTGGTGCTGCTGAAGGCGAAGGTAAGTACGTGAAGCAATCCGGTGGTCGCGGTCAGTATGGTCATGCTTGGATTAAGGTTGAGCCAAACACGGATACTGAACACCCAGGTTTCCAGTTCTTTGATGAAATTAAGGGCGGTGCAGTGCCACGTGAATACATTGCTCCAATTGAGAAGGGTGCTCGTGAAGCTAATGATCGCGGTGTTTTGGCAGGCTTCCCACTTATTAACGTAAAGGCGACGGTTTTCGATGGTTCTTACCACGAAGTCGACTCCAACGAAGCTGCCTTTAAGATGGCTGGTTCCATGGCTTTCCAGGAAGCTGTGCGTTTGGCTAAGCCAGTTCTCCTTGAGCCGGTTATGAAGGTTGAAGTGGTGACCCCAGAGGATTTCATGGGTACGGTCGTTGGCGACTTGAACAGCCGCCGTGGTCAGATCCAAGAGATGGGCGATCGCGGTAACATCAAAACCGTTCGCGCCATGGTGCCACTGGCTGAAATGTTCGGCTACGCTACCAACGTTCGTTCCCTCACTCAGGGCCGCGCAAGTTACTCCATGGAATTCGGTGAATACCAGGAAGTTCCTCGCAACGTTGCTGAGACCATCATGAAGGAGCGTAACGGTTCAAAGTAAATTCATATAACAAAACACAGCCCTTTCCGGCTGTGTTTTGTTATACGTTGCACAATGCGGGTGTTGACGCTCGTCGTCTCCCGACTTAATATGCGCTTGTATGAAAAATTCCCAATTGGATAGGTTGCTACGGTTTGCGCAACGGACGGGGGATAGATTGATTATTACGGATTCAGAAGGTAAGCGGCCGGTAGTGATTTTGTCTTTGGACGAATACGAGGCACTATTGGATGGCAGGGCGAACTTGAGTACAAAAACAGGGGATGAGTCAGCGGCTCGTCAATACGCAAAACCTCAAGTTCGGCCATATGAGGAAACCGAAGAAGAGTCTGTGGATTTGGCCGGGATCGAAGCTGCGGTTGAGGCTGTAAATCGTGAAGCGATGCCTGAACCGAAGGTTATCCCGATTACCCGAAAGCCACAGCCTTCGGAGCCTGCGGAGGAGCAATTTTACATGGAACCTGTTTAAAGCTTCAAAAACGAGCTGAAAAGCTCGTTTTTTCATTTATTTTGGCAATGCTTTCGATTGCCCACAGGTTTGAAAATGAGTCTACAGGTGGGGACTTGCGTGATTTCTCAGGTTTTGCTACACTCTTGCCACCTTTAGGAAACTAAATGTCATTAACTACGGACTGTTCCTTGGTTTTAAGGAACAGCGTATCAAATTTCATGTATGGCAGAGCAATTTAATCGTGAGAAACCTCACGTTAACGTGGGTACCATTGGTCACGTTGACCACGGTAAGACCACCCTCACGGCCGCTCTTACCGCTGTTTCCGCTGCACGCGGAATGGGTAAGGCTAAGGCTTACGCTGATATCGCCAAAGGCGGTACGGTTCGTGATGCAAGTAAGATCGTTACGATCGCTACTTCACACGTTGAGTATTCGTCTGATAAGCGTCACTATGCGCACGTCGACTGTCCTGGACACGCCGACTACGTAAAGAACATGATCACCGGTGCTGCCCAGATGGACGGCGCAATTTTGGTGGTTTCCGCTGCTGACGGTCCTATGCCTCAGACCCGCGAGCACATTTTGCTTGCTCGCCAGGTTGGTGTTCCATACATTGTTGTCTTCTTGAACAAAGTTGACCTCGTTGATGACCCAGAGCTTCTTGACCTCGTTGAGCAGGAAGTTCGCGACCTTTTGAACAAGTACCAGTACCCTGGTGATACCACCCCAATCATCCGTGGCTCCGCTTCGGCTGCTTTGGCAAACCCAGGCGATGACACGGCCGCTAAGCCAATCATCGATCTTTTGAAGACCCTCGATGAGTACATCCCAGACCCAATTCGCGATACTGATAAGCCATTCTTGATGCCGGTTGAGGACGTGTTCTCAATTGAGGGTCGTGGAACGGTAGTTACTGGTCGTATTGAGCGTGGTCAGATCAAGATCAACGATGAAGTTGAAATTGTTGGTTTGAAGGACACCGCTAAGACCGTCGTAACTGGTATCGAAATGTTCAACAAGTCTTTGGACTCTGGTATGGCTGGAGACAATGCTGGTTTGTTGATCCGCGGTATTAAGAAGGAAGATGTCGAGCGCGGTCAGGTCTTGGCTAAGCCAGCTTCTGTAACCCCACACACCAAGTTTGAGGCTGAAATGTATGCCTTGACCAAGGAAGAGGGTGGCCGCCACAAGCCTTTCTTTAAGGGCTACAAGCCACAGTTCTACATCCGTACTACGGACGTAACTGGTGAGATCGAATTGCCAGCAGGAACCGAGATGGTTATGCCAGGCGACACGGTGAACTGTATCGTTACACTCATGAGCCCGGTTGCTCTTGAGGACAAAACACGCTTCGCGCTTCGCGAGGGTGGCCGCACCGTTGGTGCAGGTGTTGTTGTAAAAATTATTGAGTAATGCCGAAGATGGGGAAGAGCCTTAAAGCTCTTCCCCTTCCTGTTGCAAAAATTGTACCTTGGTTATGAGCGACGCAAAAACAAAAACTGAAGACAGCAAGCAGCGCATTCGCATCAAGATTCGCGCCTATGATCACAAGATCATCGACTCCGCTACCGTCACCATTATCAAGACTACGGAGCGCAGTGGCGCAGAGGTTCTTGGTCCAATTCCGTTGCCTACGGAGATTCGTCGCTACACGGTGAACCGCTCCACATTTATTGATAAGACCTCTCGTGATCAATACGAAATGCGTATTCACAAGCGTCTTATCGATATCTTGAATCCTACCGAGCGCACGATTGATGCTCTGATGAGCCTCAACTTGCCAGCCGGTGTGGACGTCGAAATCAAAATGTAAACAAACCGCAGCGGATCTGCGTTCTGAGCATGACATTTGTCGTGAGCATGACGCAGTTCCGACTGCGCCCAAACCTCCACAGCGAACCAGAAAGAAAGATCCCTCAAACGAAAGTACGAGAGAAAACCTTCCTGCCGCTTTGCTACGGAGTGTCTTAAGGAGATCGCTTTAACAAGATAACCACAACCTGTGCAATCCCGATACCTTC
>DAORIP010000018.1:0-7699 GCA_035438565.1 bacterium
CACCGGTTGCTGACTGAGCTGGAGTGTAACCACCAACCGTGTTGGCGTTGATCGCATACCCGGAAGACACCACTCGCTGACGTGGGCTCAGGTTATCAAAAGATTCTGCACCGTCCCCAGGAGCACAGGTAGCGCCGACCATTTCAGCAACAGCAACGTTCAAATACACCGTATCCGTTGACTCAAAGTCGAAATCGAGAACATCACCTCCCGCCGAAACGTCACCAATGTTCACACCAAAAACACCGTTCTGGACATTCACCGTCATGGTTGAAGGCGTACTTGCAGGCCAGAGCTGAGTGTCACCCCCTCCAACAGTCGCGTCATCGAAGAACGAGAACTGGAAACAGTAATCCGTACCGCTCAAACCTCCGAGCAAATTGCCGCTCGTATCCAACAAACGTCCCTGGTGATGAATAATTGCAGGCGCTCCCGTAGCAGCTTCGGCGATCTGGACCTGGAAAAGTGGGGTCGCGCCACTCATGACCAATGAAAACAAAGCCAAGCTCGCGGTGAGCTTTTTCATTGTTTGCAAAAGTTTAACTTCAGACGGCCACATAGTCTTTAAAGTGCCGAAGAAAACTTCTGTGAAATGCTGAGATTTGCTGAATGAATCCAAGACTTTGCCACATCCCCCACAGCTTTAAAATCACTGGATATATTATAACTTATTTTTTCATTTATTTCGGTTTCAACTGTGGGTAAATATTACACTTAAAAAATCAAAAAATTCCTTAAATTTTAGACACATTATGACAATAGGCTACCGACAAATTCCTTCCCAAAAAGTGTGTCCTCAACGCGTTCAAATTTGCCCCCATTCACCACCGCCACACTCATCCCGTATTTATGGCAAAATTTGGCCGCCACTGGATCAAACGGCGCGGATAAGCCAGGCGACCAAACATCCCCCACAAGCTTACGGTAGTCACGCCAGCGCATATTCTCTTGCGGCGCGGCATCGGCGTGCTCCCGAGGGTCAAGATCGTAAACAAAATCAATATTTGAAAGGTTGATTATGGTTTTTGCATCCAAAATCTGAGCAATCCGACATGCTACAAAGTCCGTACTCCAGCCCGGTCGCCAGCCAGCCCCAATAAGCACACTCCCCCTCCACTCAGCCACCGGTGGGACGGCGAGCGGATTTTTATACACGACCGGATGCGCCACGTCGCGTAGCACCGTACGCACCAAATGACCATTCAATCGCGTGGCATGGATTCCGAGCCAATCCAAATCATCATCAGCCACTGCTTGCACTCCAGCAGCCGCATCAATGTAATGACGCGCCGTTTTTCCCCCTCCGGTGACAATTACAAGCTTCGTGCCACGCTCAACGATCTTCAATGCAAGAGCTCGTAAAGCTTTGAGAAAATCTATATCTGGCCCGCCGTTTGGGACGATGAGTGAACCCCCGACAGACAAAATCAACGGGTCCTGAGGATCAAGTGACAATTTTGGCATAAGCAAGAAAAAATCGCTCTTTCGAGCGATTTTTGTTAATCATGTTTGAGGAACCAACTCGTAACTGTACTTACTGCCCACAAGAAAATTGCCACAAGGAGCGCTGGCAAAAAGCCATCAATGTGAACGCCCTTCACAAAGCTACTCATAAACCACACGAGCATGGCATTGATAAAAAACGTGAACAAACCAAGGGTGAGAATCGTTACTGGCAAGGTAAGAAGTACAAGGAGCGGACGAACGACTGCATTCAGTAAACCCAGTACCAACGCTGCAATTACGGCCGCGTAAAACGTATCTACTTGAAAACCGGTAATGAACTTAGTCGCAACGATGAGTGCGAGGGCGTTGATGAGCCAACGAAGCAGAAGACGCATAAATTATTCATTCTGAGCAACCTCAAGGGTTGCAAATTTCTTTTTTAAATCAACAACTTTGTTTTCGACTTCAGCTAGCTTTGCTTTACAGGCTTGTGCCAATTCCAAACCACGCTCAAACTTTTTGAGCCCCTCATCAAGATCAACGTCGGAAGTTTCAAACCAGGAGGTTATTTCTTCCAACTCAGTAAATGCTTCTGCGAAAGACGGTGATTTTTTAGCCATAATTAGAGCAATTTTTCTTGTTTATGTTCCCCCTCTATAACTGCATCAAGCTTGCCCTTAGCAAATTGTAACGAAAGTTTATCCCCGACCGCAAGGGTAGTTGCGTCTCGCACTACCTGCCCCCGATTCCGAACAATCACATAACCACGTGCAAGTACACGCACCGGGTTCACGCTTTCAAGCACGCGCTCAAGTGCCGTAAGGCCAGATATTGCGCGTTCAAACGTACGCGCATATCGATCCCCGATAGCGCGCTCCCTGCGCTCAATATGCTCACGCGTAGCAAGAAGCCGTAATCGAAACCCATCAAACGCGTGACCAAGTCCGGCCACAGTCGCCTGCAATCTATTTCCAGCCCCAATAAATGCTCGTTCAAACAACAACGTTGAACGCTCTACGCTTACCTGAAAATGCTGCACCTGTCGCAAGATCTTATCGGACAACCGATCCTGCAAGTAGTCTACCTGACGCAATAGCTCTCGACGATCTTGGCAGATTCGTTCAGCTGCGTTTGATGGCGTTGATGCCCTCACATCTGCCACAAAATCGCAAAGACTTTCATCCCGCTCGTGACCGACACCAACCACCACAGGAACAACCGAGCTAAACACGGCGCGCACAACACGCTCATCGTTAAAGGCGTGAAGCTCTTCAAGACTTCCACCTCCACGAGTAAGTACAATGACATCTGGCCGCTCAGCTGTCGGCAGATGATTGAAATCTGAAAATGCCTGACAAATTTCCGTAACTGCATGCTGACCTTGTACATGCACATTTGCATGTAAAACAGTCATATCGCCCATGCGATTCCCAAGAATACGCAAAAAATCACCGTAAGCTGCCGCTTCACGAGATGTAATTAAGCCTATGGTTTTAGGAAAAGCCGGCAGTGAACGTTTGCGACCAAGATCAAATATGCCTTCAAGCGTAAGCTTGTTTTTAAGCATCTGATACGCCTTCGCGAGAGCACCCTCACCAACAGGAATAACGGTATCGACATTGAGTGAAAACTTTCCGAATCTTTCAAAGACTTTTGGATAACCAACCACACGCACGCGCATGCCGTGCTCAAGCGGCACCCCCAGTTGGAAGGTTGTCATGAAACATGAAACCTTTGCCTCAAGCTCTTCATCTTTTAAATCAAAATTTACCCATTTCCCTTGGGATATTTTAAAATCTGCCACCTCCCCTTCCACGGCAAATGTTTCCGACGGAATGGTGCGTAAAGTCTGATTTACAAGCCCCAAAAATTGAGACACTGAAATCGCTGCCAGTTCGTCCATGTTACTTAGGATCAAGATACAAAATTCGTTTCGCTCCGTGCACCGGATCCCCATCGTTCCAATCGCCAATCGCATCCATAATCACATCTATTCCGTACGAATAATTTTCACCAAGACGCGTTCCTGGGTCATTCGTAATAAACGTATCCTCTGTATAACCCCGAATTACGAGCATGTGATAGAGCGGCCCCGCTCCAGTAAAGTTAGGGTTTCCAAGCTCACGACCAGCGGCCGGAATAATCACAGGTTTACCAAGAGAAATCAAAAGCTTAATGTCTTCAACGGTAGGATTATCCAAGATTTGTGCGGTGGCATTCGTGTCTTTCATGAGTAAGTCCTTAGCCCCAGTCAGCGTTATACTCGGCCCTTGCCCCAAACTCTCCCCAACGTGCACTAACCGAGTAATTTCCGGGTCAGCAATTTTTGGATCGATTTTTCCTGCTGGAGTGCCGAGATAAAATTGTTGAACCATGAACATTGAAGCCTCTTCACAGGCATCCTCATGCAACGCGTCCCAGTTACCTGTGGGCGCTTGTGACGTAAATGGCACCGCAAGATTCAATTCCGTTGGCAAAGCCTTAGGCTCATGCGTAACCGTAGGCTCAACCTCTTCAGCGGGCGCGGGCGCCGCGGTGGCATCTGGAACATTCGGGGTCGGGTCGACTACCTCCGGCTCATCTTGTTTAATGGCATCCTGATATGAAATAGCAGGGATGTTCGCGGTTGGAGTTGGTCTGTCTGGCTTCAGACTTTGCACGATTTTTAAACCAAAAGCCACAAGTAGCACCGCCGCACCCAAAAAGACGTACCACGGGGTAAGCGGCTGCTGTTTTTTCTTGAAGGGTGAAAAAAAGACCATAAGTTATTTTTGTTGCAGGGCCCAATTTCGGAGTGCCCAGGTTGCCCGAACATCATCTTCATTGTAATCAACAACATCTTGAAGCGACTGTTTATTCCCGCTTTTCAGCCATTCCTCAAACCAAAGAACTGAATTCAAACCGCTCGCATCGTCGTGACGCCATCTAAACCCAATGTATTGAGCAATATCTTTAAGTGAGTAAAAAGACAGCGGGAAAACTACCGCCTCACGTAAACGAATAAGAATATCAATCGACTGTTCCTCAAGCATAGCGAGCACCTCCCTATCAGTACCGTACTTTTCACCTAGGCTTCGGAACACTTCCTGCTCAGACCAACCGTAATGATAAATCGGCGTACCGATATAGCCTCGGATAAAGGTCACAAACTCCTCCCAGGCTTTTTGTTCGTCTTTTGGATCTTTTGCCAAAAAAGCATGGAATTTTTCGTCTTTACCATTCACTTCAAGCACGCCAAACAAATAATGCGCATCACGCAATGGGTCACTCTCAACATCAACGATGAGTGCGGCCGTGTCTAACGGCAAATCAACTGGACGCAACACAAAGTGCCGCTTTTCTGCAATCGCTCGGGCTTGTAGGTGCAAAAATTCTAATCGATCTCTACTCACGCCGCTGACTTTACTGGCCACCAAATCAGGATGCAGGGCTGCAAGCTCCGTTACCGTCATGAAACCGGCCTGATTGAACTCCTTCACCTCACTTCTCCAAATTCTGTTCAATCGCGACAAATCATCACAAACAATAGCCTCTTTTTTACACTCATGAAACCATGGAGACTGCTTGCAGTCTGAGGTTAAAAAATGCGGCTCCTCTTCTCCGTCCAAAATGCGCTCAATGGCATCCAAGGTCAGGTGATAACGAGTAGCAATCTCTTCGAGCAAATAGCTTTCGATCTCCCCGTTTGTGCGCATGACATAGCCCTGCACCGGACGCAGACCCTGAATAAGACCGAGCACTTCCGCATAAAAACAACCCTGCATTTTGTACTCATCTTTCAAATGACGTGAACGCTTGATGTCACAAGCCACGTAATAATAATCCCCAAAAATAGACTTACCTTCAACGCGCTCAAGAATATCTGGCCGCGCCACAAAGTGGCCGTGCTCAAGCACGCCCCGGTAAATCGTTTGAACGCCTTTGTGCATTTCTTCAATCGTCTTTACAGCCGCAGCATCCATATCTTCCTCAACGATCTCCACCACCTTACGATTCGCAAGAAGCTGACGCTCAACCTCGGGCAATAATCCATCCTCCTGCAATCTAGCCCGCAACACATCCTCAAGATGCCCAGCCTTGGCGTCATGCGCCACCCAGGAAGGGCACTTTAAATACTGATAAAACGTGTGTTCTGAGATTCTCGGGCGCATGTAGGCATGATACAGGAAACACCGAAAACAGGAAACTAAAAACTGAAGACCAGATCTTCAGTTTTTAAACCGCAATCTTGAGCTATTTCTTATCTTCAACCACGACTTTAGTCATGACGTCACCAACCGTAATTTGATCAACCACGTCCATACCCTCAAGAACACGACCAAAAACCGTATAATTATTATCCAAGAAGTATGCTGGTCCAAGTGTAATATAGAACTGACTTCCGGCAGAATCTGGATCCATTGATCGCGCCATAGCAACCATTCCACGATCGTGCTTTACGCCGTTAAACTCTGCTGGAATAGAATAGCCAGGACCACCCATGCCATTTCCGAGTGGGTCGCCACCCTGAATCACAAATGGCTGTGGGTCTTTTTCGACACGATGAAACGTCAGACCGTCATAAAACCCACCTGAAGTGAGGTACACAAAATTTGAAACAGTGACCGGTGCGACATCTGGTAAAAGCTCAAACACGATATCGCCCTTCACGGTAGAAACGCGAATCTGCTTATTGGTAATCTGATCGTCCGGCAACTTTCCCTGAAAGGACCACGTCTTTGTATCTGACATAACAGATGCTTGAGATGAATCTTCAACTTTGACACTCCCCAGATCCCCGATGGTGCTAGGATTTTGTGGCGTGGAGTTTACACAACCTGCACCAAAGGTCAAAGTCGCAAGACTCAAAAACATGAAAAGTGAACGTTTATTCATAGCAATACAAGAAGCGGGAAAGTACAAAATACTCCCCCGCTTTAAACTATATAGTCTAATTATTCAAGCGACAATTGCGCCTCAGCCGCATGGAGACGCGCGCCCTGTACCTGCAAGGCGTAAATAGATGTAAACAAAACTGCAGTGAGGGAGAATACGAGCACAAGCATAAGCGCCATGAGCTCCATACTCCCCGCTGGCAATGCATGACAACTTCGACAAACGCCCGGCACAGACTGAATTGGAGTAGCGGTCGGTGTCGCCTTACGACTCCGAACGGTTGAAGTTTTTCTTGGGGCCCGAGTTGTGGTTGGCATACAAATCCTCCATTGCTTAGCTAAATTTGAATTGCATCAAGTATATCATATTCAACAAGTGGGCTAAGTGGCGCTTGTGCGTCACAGCCACCCATACTTGAAGTAAACCATCGCGTTACAAACGTGAACGTCACTTGCCTCTCTACATCTTGAATTTTAACCGTGGCGTCACGATCCAACCGCGAAAGCGACTCACCATCGCCAACTCTCACCGCTCCCCCGCAACCACCATGTTCACCAAGTGAAAGCAACCGCAAAATCTCATGTTCTGGCTCTGCGTAACCAACTGCAATCTCGTAACCAACTGCATCTGCCGGAGCCTGCGAACGTAATTCGTCATACACATTCGCGAACACGGGAGCCTCGAATTCAGGAGCAAGACCAACGGCAAACAAGCCAAGCTGTCGTGCCTCAACCGCGATTACTTCATCAGTATGTGCCACCACCGGCGCAACCAGCTCCCACATCTGAAGACTTTGGTGGAATCGATAAATACCTAAATCAGCCACGCTCTCCCGATCTTCTGGAGTTATCCGAAACGCTACCACCGCAGCTTCATCAAGCGTTACTTCATCTGGCTTTACACTATAAGCAGTTCCAAAAAGCGGAGCCCGAACCGTCTCTGTCTGATTCACAACCAACGGCTGTGTCTGCCGGGCAAGCCCCGTAATCGTAACCACCCCATCTTCGGTTGTAATGCTCGATTCTTCAGGTTCTGCCGCAATAAAAAATCCGGCCGTAATCACAATTACCGCCACTACTGCGAGAGTTGAAAAAATCTTTTCTTGAAACATGCGCCCAGTATAACAAAAGCAAAACCCTTGCTTAAAAAGCAAGGGTCGAAAGAGTAGTGGTCCCGTGACACGTGATCTGCCAAGCTCTCAAGTCAAGGCATAACACGGAAATGAAGCTTGGGCCCGCCCGACCCTACTTCGATTTGCACAATCGTTCAGGATTCCCCAAATCCCGCGGATGATTGCCGTCACGGCCACTCTGTCCCCAAATTTGCCACCACGTGGCTCAGCCGGAGTATTCCAAAAGGCAAAAAAGCTGTCAATAAG
>DAORIP010000019.1:0-7649 GCA_035438565.1 bacterium
GTACGCTGCCTTGTTTTTGGCCTTGGCGCATGCGCTCTTCAAGTCAGGTTTATTTTTAGCTGCAGGAGTCGCAATTTCTGCGTCCCGGAGCAGGCGACTAGAAGATATGGGGGGACTTGCCAGACGAATGCCACGGTTTTCAGCGGCTGTTTGTGTTCTTGCGCTCACCGCTGCATCCATGCCACCTTTTGGACCTTTTATTGCCGAATGGACCATCTTACAATCCATCGTAGGAGCATTGCAGTCCGCATCACCAACACTGACGGTAGCTTTAGTGGTGATGTTGGCGTTGATTGGATTTGTGGCTGGTATGGCACTTTTCGCGATGGTCAAAATGTATGCCATCGGTTTTTTGGCAGAGCCAAGATCTGATGCGGCCCGTAATGCTCTTGAGCCGGGCTTGCTCACTGTTGTTCCAATCGTATTGCTTGCTTTTGGCGGATTGCTGCTTGGATTGTTTGCGCCATTTGTGTATCACCGCATTGGTGCGGTTGATATGGCCGTTTTGGACACGGGTGCGCAACAAATAATCACGGGTGGGGGAACCTTAGCGCCGTTGAGCGTTTTTGTGCTCATGTTTTCGATTATCGGAGTACTCGCACTTTTGCGTCAGGTATTTACGGATGTTAAAAATGAACGCGTGTATCAGACTTGGGATTGCGGTCAGCCGATCACTCCTCGCATGGAATACACGGCCACGGCTTTTTCTGCGCCAATTCGATTTTTCTTCCGCTTTTTCTTGAGAACGCAAAAGGCAGTAATTACCACCCCAATCGTAGTTACAAATCCTTGGATTGCCTCAAAATCGATGACGCTTACGGTGCGTCAGGTTTGGTATGACCGCATGTATGTACCAGCGGGTCATTTGCTTACCAAATTTGCCAAGTTTGTTGGAAGGCTTCAGAACGGGAGCATTCAATTTTACATCGGTCTCATTCTTGGAGCGCTGTTTGTGACGCTTATCATTGCACTATGAACCCGATTCTTCTCACTACTATTCAAACGGCGGTAATTTTAAGCCTCGCACCTCTTTCTGTGGGCTTGACGCGCTTTTTTAAAGCACGGTTTCAGGGACGGCATGGGGCGGCACCTTGGTTGCCATACATTACCTATGCCACGATGCTCAAGAAGGAGACGATTGTGTCAGCCTCGTCTTCCTGGATGTTTCGTGTGGCGCCGTATATGGTGCTTGGTTCGTCAGTCTTCATGGCCCTGGTTTTGCCACTTGTGACAAGCGGGGGAGTTTTGGCGAATTTTTCCAATTTTCTTCTCGTAGCGGCTGTACTCGCACTTGGTTCGGCCTTTTTGGTTATGGCGGGGCTTGATGTGGGTTCGGCCTTTGGCGGCATGGGTGCAAGCCGAGAGATGACGATCGCTTCACTTCTTGAGGCAACGATCATTCTTACTTTTGCAGCTTTTGCATTGGCTACCGGTACATCTACGATTGACGGCATGCTTGCGAGCGCCTCGAATGTCAGCATTATGATCGCATCGGCGCCGTACCTGTGCTTGTCACTAGTAGCGCTAATCTTGATTTCTTTGGCTGAAAATGCCCGATATCCGGTTGATAATCCGGCTACACACCTTGAGCTCACCATGGTGCACGAGGCCATGATTCTCGACTATTCTGGTCCATATCTTGCCATGATGGAATACGCGTCAACATTGAAACTGACAGTGTTTGCTTTGTTGGTCGCAAATTTTGTGATGCCGTGGCCACTTATGACGACTGCGTCAACCGGGAGTTCGGTCTTGCTGGCGCTCTTCATGACTCTCGTGAAATTGGTGGTTGTGCTGTTTGCTGTGGCGCTCCTTGAATCGACAATCGCTAAGATGCGCTTTTACCGTGTGCAAGAGTTTTTGACCGGAGCCTTCTTTATGGCTTTGACCGGTTTAGCCTTGGCCTTGTTGTCGCAACTTCTATGATTTCATCCTTTACTTCAGTTGAGGTCTCGACGGTAGCACTGCTCGTTTCCTTTCTCCTTTGTGCTTTTCTTGGGAGCGGAAAATTCCGTCTTGGGCAGATTGTACGCTATTACTCGCTTCAGTCCCTGTGTTTAGCGGGTCTCTTGGTCAGTATGGCGCTTCATGGCGATGAGCATCTGTTTCTCAGTGCTGGGGGAGTCGTGCTTTTTAAGGCGATCCTCATTCCGGTTATTCTGACGATGAGCGCTCGACGGTCAGGTGTAAGCGGTCGACTTACGTCCATGATCCGGCCAGCGCCAACCTACTTCTTGTCCGGGATTACGCTTTTGCTCGCGGTTATGGCCGGTATGTCAATTTCAAGCTCTTTACAGCAGACAGATCTTATTTTGACGGTAACGGCATTTGCAGCCATGTTTATGGGCGGCGCCATGATGGCGGTGCGACGCGATTTGTATTCGCAGATTATTGGGTTCTTTACACTTGAAAACGGCATCACGATTTTAGCAGCCGCGACGCTTGGAGCGATTCCATTTCTGGCCGAGATCGGAATTTTCTTCACAATTGTGATTGGAGCCTTCCTTATGAGTCTTTTGTCACGCCGACTCAAGGAGTTATACGCGGTAGAGGATACTGCTGAACTCCGTGAACTTGTCGATTAATCTATGTTGCCTTTTCTTCTCATCGCGGTGCTTGTTCTCGGTGCGGTGCTTGTTTATCTTCCGCTCTCAGAACGGAGGATTCGTGATCTTGGCGTGGTCGTCATGACAATTAGTTCGGGAATAGCCGTGTATATTGCTTGGCCAGGATTTGCTGCGGCTCAAGCATTTGGACCTTCACAGATGTGGTATCTCGACGGTTTAGCTGCGCTCATGCTCGTGTTGATTGCGGCTATATCCTTATCGTCCGCTATCATCGCGCATCGTTATCTGGCACGAGAGCACGAGGAGGGGATTATTTCGTTAACCGATATTCGCCACTATTCCACCATGGTGCCACTTTTTGTAGCTTCCATGTATGTGGCGACACTTAGCAATAACGTGGGCTTACTCTGGGTAGCAATTGAAGCTACCACGTTGTCGACCACGCTTCTCGTGGCCTTTTACAGAAAACAGTCGGCAATTGAGGCGGCTTGGAAATATGTCTTGTTGTGTTCGCTTGGAATTAGCTTAGGTTTGGTTGGCGTTTTACTTACTACGTATGCTGCCGGTCAAAATGGCGTGAATAGCTCTTTGCTCCTCACGACATTCCGCGATATTGCTACGGCCGGGGGAGTGAACGCGGGACTCATTAAATGGGCCTTTGTATTCTTGTTTGTAGGTATTGGTACAAAAGTTGGTTTCGTTCCCATGCATACGTGGCTTCCGGACGCTCATAGTAAAACGCCTTCTCCAGTTTCAGCTTTATTGTCAGGTATTTTGTTGAACGTGGCGCTGGTTGCCTTATTGCGTTTTCGTCAGGTAACGGATTTGGCTTTGGGTGATGGTGGGAGCTGGACGGGCAAGTTTTTCCTAGTGTTTGGAGTCATGTCGATTTTGCTTCCGGCCTTTATTTTGCTGATTCAAAAGAATTATAAGCGGCTTTTAGCCTATTCTTCGATCGAACACATGGGCTTAATGGCCTTTGCGATTGGTTTGGGGCCGGCGGGGATTATTCCGGCCATCATGCATATGCCGGCTCACGCTCTTTTGAAGAGTGGACTGTTCTTTGGCGCAGGAGAGATTTTTATCACCTATAAAACGACGGATTCATCAGTGGTTACGCATGTTTGGTCTCGACTTCCAAAAACCGCCACGCTCTTTTTGTTCACACTGCTTATGCTGCTTGCGGTGCCACCGGGAGCTGTGTTTGTTAGTGAGCTCATCATGATCGGTTTTGGATTGCATAACTTCCTGATCCCCACACTCATCGTGATTGTGGCACTGACCATGGTATTCGTGGCTATGCTCCGTCACGTATACGCCATGCTGATGACGTCCGGAGCTGAAAGTGAGGTAAGTACACCTGTACACGCTAAGGAAGCCTGGGGAGCACTCCACGTCGTTATGATCGTGCATCTTCTTGCGGCAGTGACGTTGGGCATTTATTACCTCACTCCAGAGGGGCTTGAAACGATGGTGCGTATTGCACAGTCACTTAATTCTGGACTTCTATGAGTACAAAAGAATTTTTGACCAACATTCTTGGTTTATCTGTAGCTGAAGACCGGCCAGGATGTTTGACGGCACGTGTACCTCGGGAAAAATTGGCGAGCGCTCTTGATGAGCTCGTGAATGCTCGGGGATTATCAGCTGAAGTGGACGGCGTGATTCAGGCTTCGAAGCTTGGGGGGATTGGCTTGGCATTATCGCATTTGTACGCCACTGATGATCGGGCTGAAAATCAAACATTTGGCATTCATGCTCTTTTGCATGATGATACTAATCACACTTGGCTCAGATTATCCACGAGTGTTCCGGAGACTGATCCAACCTATCCCTCGGTTACTCAGTATGTAATGGCGGCTCACTGGTATGAGCGTTGGTTGGCGGATATGTTTGGCATTACTCCTGTCGGTCATCCAGATCCGCGACGCTTGGTCCATCACGAAAATGTTCCGGAAGGCCACTTTCCACTCCGTAAGGATTTCATGTGGAATGCCAACATGGAGAAAGCGAACATTCCATATCCGATGCATGCAGTAGAGGGGGAGGGTATTTTTGAGATTCCAGTTGGACCAATTCATGCCGGCATTATTGAACCAGGACATTTTCGTTTTAATGTTGCCGGAGAACGCATTATTACGTTAGAGGGAAAATTGTTCTTTACACACAAGGGTGTAGAGAAATTGCTGGAGGGTAAGACAGTGGCTGAGGCTCTGCCATTTGTGGAGCGTATTTCAGGGGATGCTGCGGTTTCGCACGCATTAGCTTACGTTCAGGCAATCGAGTCGTTAGCAGGCGCCGAGGTGAGTGCTCGAGCGCTTGGTTTACGAACGTTATTTAATGAGCTCGAGCGAATTACCATGCATATTCACGATTTGGCGAATATGGGTGGCATGGGCACTGGGTATACCGTGCTTGCCGCACACGGATTCCGGATTAAGGAACGCCTCATGCGCTTGTCTGATGAGTTGCTCGGTAATCGTTTTTGGCGGGGATTCATTGTTCCAGGGGGAGTGGTTCGGGATATGAACGCGAATGAATTACAGAAGATCTCGATTACAGTATCTGAAGCCATTCAGGAAATGCTTGATATTGTAGACATGGCTTTGCGATCTGATGGATTGCGGGATCGACTTGAGACTACGGGAATTCTGAGAAAAGACGTGGCTATGGCTTATGGTGCGGTTGGAGTGCCGGCACGAGCTTCTGGTGTTGATCGCGATGTGCGACGTGACCATCCGTATGCTGCTTACGGAAAGTTTGTCCCGAGTATCCAGGTCAAAACCGGGGGAGATGTGTACGCAAGGTTTGTGCTCCGTGTGGATGAGCTCAAAGATTCGCTTCGACTTGTTCAAGAGATTTGTAAATCTCCGGGGGAGGGTCGGTATGTGGTGAATTGCGAAGTGAAAGATGGCCAAGCACTGGGAACTACTGAAGGTTGGCGAGGCGAGACGCTCCATGTGGTGTACATAAAAAATGGCCGCATTTGGCGACACGTGGTGCGGGATCCGTCATTCTGTAATTGGGCTCTATTTGGAGAGATTGGTCCGGGCAATATCGTGCCGGATTTTCCACTCTGCAACAAGTCATTGAACCTTAGTTACTCCGGTACAGATTTATAGGTATGAAGACGGGTTAAGGCCCGTCTTTTGCTTGTGGGTGATTTACTTGCAGGAGTGGAAAGAGCGGGTAAACTGTGGCCAGTTCTTTCACTGGAGGCAGTCATGCGTGAAGAAGTCATTCGTTTGCTCGGACACCGTTCGGCCTGGATTCCCATGCCGGCGCTCGAGGATCTCTTGCCCCAGGTGGCGGCCAGTTTTCAGAGGGACGTGCTTGGCAACATCCCGTTCGAAGACCTCATGCGCGGCAAGTACGAGCTCCACCTGAAGGAGGGGCCGTACGCCACGGGAGAACCGGACGACGGGATTATCCTGAAGCATCCGGACAAGGAGGATCCCTCCCGGATCATTCATGGGGTGCCGCCGGACAGCAAGGTGTACCTGCAGTACCGACTGCGGACGGCGGACATGATGATGGCGGCGGACCGTTACCAGACGGCCTTCGATCCTTTCTTCGGGCTCATGGAAGAGCTCTGGGAGGCAATCGATCAGTACCTGTTCACGTTCATTCTGGAGCTCACTGGGCTGAGGCCGGAGCTTGGAGTGACCGGATGGGACAGGAACAAGTCGCTCATCCGGGTCATGCAGTATCTGGACCCGCGTGGCGATGGTTCGGGCTTGGCAGGAAAACTTCACACCGACAAGAACGACATCACCTTTCACCTCTACGACTCTGTTCCGGGGCTCGTGGTGGCTGAGGGGGAGCGTCAGGAGCTGGTCCCGACGCGGCCCGGGATGGCGCTCGCGTTTTCGAGTGATCGATTCGTGATTCCGAGTGGCCTGCCGGCGGTGCGGCACGGCGCGGTCGACAACGGCAAGCGTCGAGTGATCGTCATGTTCGTACACTTCACCTACAACGACTGACGACTGTGGTCAGGTGCTCGGTACTTACCGACGCCTGGCCGTTTTGTTTTGAAAAACGCTGAGGTACAATTTGCATAACTATGAAGTCATTCAAGCCTGTTTTGGCGGGTATCGGGATTACGGTGTTTTTGTGCGGAGGCTTAGGTTTAGCTATGCACACCATTACGGCACCGACGGTCTTTCCTGATACCCCACTCATGCTCATTCCAACGGCAGGCGAGAGTCTCATTGAGGCTGAGGGGGAGCTGGTGGCGCAAAGTATACAAACACCCGTGGAGATCGTAGAGGGAGCAACCATTCAAATTCCTTCGGGAAGCACGGCTGATCTTCAAATGTACGACCAGGGGGTGATACACCTGGCTGCTGAGACGATTGTGGTAATTGAGACGGCAGCGCAAGACGAAGCTCAACCCACTAAGGTGAATCTTGAACTGTCTTTGCGGGATGGCAGTGCCTGGGTTAATTTTGCTTCACATGAAGAGGAAGATCGGTATATTCGACTTCGCACGAGCGCTGGATATGCAGAAAGTCAGGGGGGCGTATTTATTCTGGCTGTAGATTCGGATAAGCGGTCAAGTGTGTTTGTGGCCGAAGGGGCGGCGACATTTGGCGGATTGGTGGGGGAGAAGAATGTGCGGCTAACGGGTGAGCAGTTTGCAGCTGTGGAGGGAGGAGAGGTTACTCAGGAAAACATGCACGAGGGGGATTTTGCACTTCCGTACCGTAATGCGGATCAGCAATTTTTTAGCCACTTTCATGACGGGCAGCTTGAGTACTTTAAACAGCAACGGAAACTCGATCCTGAATCGTCACTCTATGTTTTTCGACGTTTCACTGAGCAGCTCTGGTTACGTTCCGCGCGAAATGTAGAAAAAAGAACGGCACTCCTCGCGCGTTTTGTGATCGGGAGGATGGTGGATGCATATATTGAAGAGTTGGCACATGATGACCATCTAAGAGCCCAAATACTCATTGATCACGCGGCGAGTATGGCGACTCCAGAAGTTTGGGAGGACCCGCAGGTGGTACGTGCTCGACAGCTCTTTTCCTGGACTGATCTTGAAACAGACAAATAGAAAACCCCACCGTGGGTGGGGTG
>DAORIP010000020.1:0-7505 GCA_035438565.1 bacterium
ACATATTCCTATTCTCCGCCACCTCCCCCACAAACACCCGCTTCCAAATAGCCAAATCGCGTTCAGCTAACGCCCGCTCGTCTGACGTTAAAGGCTTATCTGGGCTGTAAGAATCTTTATATTTGCCACTAGAAAGCTGAACGTATTCCAGGCCATTTTGAGCATTCTGCTGAGAATTCTCAAGGTAAGACATGGTGATGCCGATACCCCCTACATCAGAATAGGCCGAGGCGATAATTGTGTCCGCACCCGTAGCGGCCAAATAACCCCCAGAAGAACCAGATTCGCGAATTAATGCTGCCACCGGAAGATCGAGATTTTTTATAGTGTTCATGATCATTTCCGAAGCAACAGGCCCACCGCCTGGTGAATCTATTCTCACGAGCACCCCTTGAATATTCCGATCAGCCTCAGCTTGATGAAGCTTGGCAATCACCATATCGGCAGAGGTCATCTCGTAATCAGCAAAATCAATTTCTTCATACACGCCAGGGTCGAATGACGTGATTTCACCAACGAGCGGAATGACAGCAACATTGCAACTATCATCACTCGTGCCAGCTAAGTCCCCTTGAACCACGGAGTCGATAACTACTGACACTCCAATTACACCAATCACCAAGACACTTATTAGGATAAGTTTTGCGGATAGCTTCATACCGTACAAGCTTACCAGCAACCCTTTCCTCCGCCCATTACAACTATCCCCCTCCTTTCAGGGTATATAAAAATACAACTCAAGGTGAGTTGTATTTTTATAACTCTAGCTTTAGTTTTAACTACTTCTTCAACTCACACTCCACCGTCCATTCGATTCCGAATTTGTCTCTAAACATGGCAAAGTAAGTTCCCCATGGACTGTCGGCCATCGGCATTTCCACTTCACCGCCCAGAGACAGGGCGTTAAAAATTCTTTCCGCCTCTTCTTTACTGTCTGCGCTCACAGAAATCTTGGAACGATTTTCATGTTCATTCACCTTCCCCAACACTTCTGGAACATCATTCCCAATCAAAACACTATTCCCGATAGGCAAAACAATTTGCATGAGCTTATTCGCCTCACTCTCGGGTACTGGAAACTCCGGCCCGGCCAAGTCTTTGAAACGAATAATCTTCCCAAACTCTCCCCCAAACACTGACTTGTAAAAAGTAAAGGCCTCCTCAGCATTTCCATTAAAGTTGATCCACGGATTAATGGCGGTCATAATTTGCTATTGTATAACGCGACTATTTGGCTAGCATAGATTCGAATCCTGAAGAGGTCAAACGGCAGACAGTGAACCCCATCAAGCAATTAGTCCGCTTTCCTGTCGGGATATATAAAAATACAACTCATGGCTGAGTTGTATTTTTATGGCTCCCCCAGTGGTCCCAGGTTAGAACCTCAATTCTTGAAATGAATCCTAATATCTTCAGCTTTGTACGAGCTTGGAACTGAACTTTAAATTTCCGGGCTTATTTCTCTCCTACTTAGCAACCCCGATATGCCGTTCTACAGACGTGTAATAAAATCTGATAACCTGGTGGTGCCTTGGAGTGTCAATAAACATCGTCAATATCGCTATATGGGCGAGCCGTTGCAAGGCAAGCAATAACACAAAGTTCATAACACTGATTCTCAACATACCGGCCTGTACGCAAGTCTGTTCATTGTTTAATTGAAGATAGCCGGCTCGTTAAGCTATTATGTTCTTATTCTCTTGAATTTTCTTGAAGAAGATATGCCGGAATTTCGTGGTTCAAAGCCCCCCACACCTGAAATCAACAAAACTGAAGGATCAACTGATAAGATTTTGACAAAAAACGCTCTTGCGAAGGAACTAGGGGTTGACGCGATTACAGTCGAAAGATGGGCCGAAGAATATCGATCGGCTCATCCCGAATGGTTTCAACACTATACAAAACAAGATCGGGAATATGAATATTACCATCCCGATCTAATCGCTGAATTGCGATCTCGGGTTGAAAAACGTCCGGAAGTTGCTCCGGATGGCTGGATGACAAGAGGCGCGATAGCTGCGTTACTCAGAATCGCCCACGAAACCATTGATAGAAGAATGTCTTCTATCCGCGAAGAGCATCCTGAATGGTTTGTGAATTTTCTTACTCCAAAAAAACAAGTCCACGAACATTTTCACCCCGACCTCGTAGCGCTACTTTTGAAAGAACATGAACAGCGAGCGCGAACGGCTCCTGAGGGCTGGAAGACCCCCGTAGAGATTGGATTGCTTTTTGGTGAATCAAGCGTAGTCGTCAGTCGTGCAGCATCATTCTATCGTGAAGAGCATCCTGAATGGTTTGGAAACTATATACGCGAAACCAAAAAAGGCCTGAAGAGTGCTGAGTTTCTGCATCCAGATTTGATAGCTTTGATAAAGAGAGACATGGAGAGTCGCGAACCTCATGCCCCAGGAGGTTGGATGACGAACAAGGCCATTTCATCTGAGCTTAAACGTTCTCAGGGATTTATTGAACGCTTAAGCGATCCTTATCGCGCAAGTCACCCCGAATGGTTCAAGCAATTTAGGACTCCGCAAGGGATAACCTTCGAGCACTACCACCCCGATCTTCTGGTACAAATTCGCTCCCTTCTGGCTGGCCGAGAGGTCCGACCTGAGGGATGGGAAGGCAAAGGATCATTGGCGTTGAGATTGGGTCTGTCATCTGAAACTGTTGGAGTTATAGCAGATGGTTATCGAGCAATGCATCCAGAGTGGTTTAAAAATTTTGAGTATCGTGGGAAGGTGCAGGAGCACTACGACCCCGCGTTGATAGAAATCATTGAAAAAAATACCATCAAGGAAGTTGCTCCTGAAGGCTGGATGACAAAAACCGCAACCGCATGGGAATTAAAAGTTTCGCCTAACACCATTGAGCGAATGGCGCAAGAGTACCGGTCTACACGCCCAGATTGGTTTGTAAGCTATAGCGGCGCCGCAAAAAGGGTCATCGAACATTATCATCCTGACCTTATTGAAAACATTCGTAAGGAGCTCGCCGAAAGATCTCCCGAAGCGCCAGAAGACTGGATGACCAAGAGCGCCATTTCAAAGGTGATGAACAGATCAACGCAAACAATAGAAAAAATTTCTGATAACTATCGCACTGAGCATCCAGAATGGTTTGCCGATTACACTGATACCGTAGGCAAGATTGTTGAACATTATCATCCCGACCTCATTCGGGTTATCGAGAGTGAGTTATTAATGGGACCGATCGAGGCTCCATCAGGGTGGTTAACAAAAACCGCAATCGCTAATGTATTAAAAACTTCTGCGTACACCGTCGCGGGTATAGCGCGAAAGTACCGGTCTGCACACCCGGACTGGTTCGTGAGTTATGCCGATACCACAAAAAAGACCGCCGAGCATTATCATCCTGATCTCATTGAACATATCCGGAAGGAGCTCGCCGAAAGATCTCCCGAAGCGCCAGAAGGTTGGATGACAATTAATGCTGTATGTCTTCTTTTTGACGTCAGTCCGGAATTGATTGGAAGGCTTGTTAATAAACATCGCGAAAGTCAGCCTACCTGGTACCAATTTTACCGCTCTACGGGTGGAGACAAGGAATACCTTCATCCTGATCTTATTGAAATTATCCGCAAGGAATTGTCTGAACGACTTCCCGAGGCTCCAGAGGGATGGTTAACTAAAAGTGGAATTGCGAAGAAACTTCGCTTGCCCTATCACATTGCCCGGCGAGAGATTGAGAGTATCGCTGATAGATATCCCGATCTCTCCGGTAATTATTTAGACAGCAGCAAGAGGGCGGCTACTCACTTTGATCCCCAATTTGTAGAATTATTACGTGAACACCTGCTAGAAAAATCCCAAGAAGTTAGGGACTCAAAGGAAGATGAAAAAACAAAAATCATTCAATACGTCAGCGAAGTCAACCGTGGGCAAACCCTTGAGGGTAAAGCTTTCCAAACACTTTTAGCTCTGTGTGGCTCTTCTCGCGCCGCCGATATTCTTTATCGCTTCAAACCAGAGTATAAGAAATTCCCACCAGAATACGTGCGAAGCATCCTCGGTGACTATTTAGGTGAATGCATGGTTGCAAAGCGACCCTTTAGATTCGAGGATGTTGTTGAATATCACGAGTATTTTTCTGACCCTTCATTCGGCGAAGGATTGATGGAAGTTATTAAAGCAGATTGTCTTGCTTTTTATTACCGTGAGCGAAAAACATCTCGGAAATCAGATTACCAAGTCATCTACGCATACCTCGACCGGGCCGTTGAGGCACTTGGTGATCTTAAAAATAAATATATAGACGATGCCATCGAGGAAGTAACCGCTTATTTTACACGCGCTTTTTCTCTCGAAAAACCTGATCGCATGGTTGATTACCTTGTCCAGAATCGAGATTTTCCTGATATTAATCAGCGCATTAACACGAGGGAGATTCACGAAAAACAAAGAGTTTTGATTGCGGATGAAATGGGGCTGGGTAAAAGTGCATCTGTTATATTCGCGAAAGAGACGCTTGGCATAGGTACCGCTCTTCTTGTTGTGCCGAGTAACGTTATCGAGCTTGGTACCTGGCAGGGGTATCTGTCTGACGATCAAGAGAGAAAAGGTTACTTTAAGGAAGGACTGGCGCCTCGTGTACTTGTTATCAATTCTCCTCAAGATTTTGATCTTGCCGAAGGAGGAGATTATGACTACGTCATCATTTCTCATGAAAGACTAAACGAACGCAACATGCCGGGTTTAGCGAGCCTTCAATTCGACATGCTTGTTGTTGATGAGGCACACAAGATGAAGGCGATATCGGGAAAGCGTTCAGACCGTCTTTTGGAACTCGCGAGACAAGTCGAAGGTGAGAATAAGTATCTCGCGCTTCTTACGGCGACTCCGGCACCTAATCGCGTCCAGGATCTCGCAGTTTCTCTGAAGCTTTTGTATCCCTCAGAATACGCCGAAATAACGCCTCGGGCACTTGCGAAACAGATTATCCATGGGGATGTTCTCGATCTTCGTGAACGTCTCTTGCAGCGCATGCAGATGAAATCGCTTGAAGACAGTGTTGAGATGCCGCCACTGAGGGAGCGACTTGAAATCGTTCAGCTCTCCCCTTTGGAAAAAGATGTTTATAACGCCATTGTTGAGGATGATGAACTTGAGTCAACCGAAAAATTTTCTATTTTAAGAAAATTTCTTCTTAATGCCAGGCAATTCGATCCTACACCAGGACTAGAAAGCGCAAAGGTCCGAGAGTTACGAGAGAGTCTGGTGGAAAAACTTGCAACTCATTCTAAAATTGTTGTTTTCGTGAATGACTATATTGAGGGTATTATTCGTGGTAAAGATAGCATTATCGGGGACCTGCAACTACCGCCTGATGTAAAAACTCTTGTCGTTCACGGTGAGAACAGATCAGAACGTGCAGCGATTCAAGAGGAGTTCAGAAATACTGAACAAAAAGTAGTGCTCCTTGTGAGTGGACAGACCTCGGATGTGGGTGTTGATTTTTCGGCCGGCGAGGATGTTGAGTTTTTGAACGAACCCCTTACGGAGTATCAACGTCAACAACAACGGTCTCGTGTTTATCGTCCTGGTATCCGCCGGCCACTCGAGACAAAGACTTATATTGCCGCTGGCACTATTGACGAAGGCGTTCATCAGCACATCCAGACAAAATTTCACGCTGTCGAGAAGATTCTTCGTGGAATTCCTTTGAGCGAACTTGAACAGCGGATCTTGGAGAGTGACAGCGATGAAGAGATGGCGGAAGTTGAAGTAAACCCCGAGCTCGGAAAATTCTACTTCTCAACCCTCCAGCGACTTCAAAAAATGTTTGTTCTTGGAAAAGATATTGGCGAAGAACGTTTTAAGGAATTTGTTGATCGTTTCGGAAAAGAATACGCGGAAGGTTATAAAACAGCTGGTGCTCGTAGTTATCAGGCAAACGTAAATCGCTTTGCCGGAGGATTGATCGAGACGTTTATTGAGGATCGTGAGCAGCAACCTCATGAGATAAAAATTCTTGATATCCCGTCGGGGCCAGAAATGCTACGAAGACATGGCTCAGCAAAACTCGCAAACAGTATCGTTAGTGTCGATCTTAATAAAGAGCATTTTGCGGATGCGGAAGGTGAGCATGCGGTTGGTAGTTTCACCTCCTTACCTTATGAAGACGGAACTTTTGATTACCTAAACTGCGCTCTTGGACTTCACTATACTTCCTATCGTCCAACGAAAGATGATTACGAACGTGTTCGTGCTTTTCAGGAGATGAATCGAGTTCTCAAAATTGGTGGACGGGTTGTGATTAATGAAATGTTCAGCTTACAATTTCGTGATGCGGAAAAGTTTACGCGTATCGCTGAACTGTTAGGGTTCTCAGTGGTTAATGAATATACGGGATCTGTCGAGGCGGGTTCTAACTACCGATCGAATGTTGTTACGCTTGAAAAGAAGGAGAACGCCCTGCACGACCTGAAGGATATTAAGCGAATTATGGAAGCCGAAGGTCTTCGCGCTGGTCTTAAATGGAAAATCGATACAAAAATAAAACTAAAAGATAGTAGAAAAATTATTACTTCATATGAGATTAATGGAAAGTCGGTAGAGTGCACTCCGAATGCCGAAGATCAGAGCGTCATCATTGAAGAACGGAGAATCACTACGGATGGAGAAGCGCTTCGTGATTTGCATGGGAATATACCCTCTATTCCTCGAGAAGAGGTGATTGATAATAAATTCATTCGTATTCGTCCCAAGACTCGATACGTTCTTTTTAAATCCCTGTCTTCAGGCAATGGAGCGGTTGTTGTCAGAGATAGCGAGTGATCTCATACCTCATAAAAAGCAAGCCCTTTTAGGCTTATGTTTTCGTAGCGGGACATTATGCAGGACGCTAGAACGCTTGCGTACACCAATTAATGCAACGCAGCAGCCTTCCGAAGCCTTCAAGGCGGCCTCTACCTCGTCTGAAAAGTTAGAACCCTTGAATCGCGGCGAACGAAAACAAAGAACCGACACCTCTGCTGATGTCAGTTCCATGTGGCTCCCCGGGCCGGTACAGAACTTGATTTCCTTTAGACCCCAGAGTGATTTTTTGAGGGGTCAGATGAGCACCCGGGTCACATGGCAAAATGAGACAAATGAGACACGAAAACGGGGTGTGTCTCAAACGAAAATTAACCCTGATTTTATGCGCACAACACACGAACAAGTCGAGTCTTTCAAGAAACTTTGGAAGAAGGAGCGTGGAGAAGATTTGACCGATGCCCAAGCGTTAGAATATTCAAATAATCTCCTCGGATTCTTTCGAGCTCTCATAGCAGTTGATGAACGAATAAGGAGATGGAACAAGCGGCTCATTGACGAACCGAAAGGCTTCGCTGTTCCCGGTCGCGAAACCTACAACTGCATCATTTGTTACCAACGTCTTGAGGGTAGCGAGGGCTGGTACGACCAGTACGGCATCAAGTGCCCGCCATGCCAGAAGGCCGTCGAAGTCGGCATCGTTCCTGGTTCCATCTGTACAGAACG
>DAORIP010000021.1:0-7443 GCA_035438565.1 bacterium
CCCCAATCACCTCATAACCAGCTTCCAACAACAAAATTGCCGACACAGAGCTGTCGACACCCCCACTCATACCTAATAAAACGCGCGGTTTGGCCATAACGGGCCAGCTTACTGCAAATCTCTAAAAATTTCCAGGGTCGGCTCTGCCGTAACGGTAATACGCTCTTTCGTAATTGGGTGGTCAAAAGCCAGCGACCGTGCGAATAATGCAATGTCGTGATTAAGCTTGGTCTTAGCTCCGTATTTCAAATCCCCCACGATCGGACAACCAAGCGAGCTCATCGCCACGCGAATTTGATGTGGTCGACCGGTCTTAGGCTTAACCTCGACGAGTGTCAAATCGCCTCGAGGTTCAATGACTCGATAATGTAACTCAGCCCGCTGACCCCCTGCCATCTCGTGGTCATAAGCAGTAACAATGTTCGCCGCTTCGTCTTTCACGAGCCACTGGACCACCTCGCCCACAGCAGTTTTAGGCTGACCTTCGACCATCGCCCAATAGACTTTTTCGATTGTGTGACGGCGGAACTGGTCGGACAAACGACTTGCGCCTTTGCTCGTTTTTGCAAACAATACGACCCCGCCCACCGGTCGATCTAATCGGTGCAACAAGCCAACAAAGACATTCCCCGGCTTTTGATCGCGATCTTTAATCATGGCCTTCACCTCATCAAGCAATGACAATTCCCCGCCCTCATCAGCCTGCACCAATTGGCCGTGGGGTTTATTTATCGCAATTAAATGATTGTCTTCAAAGAGGATTTGCACAAAGTTCCTTACCATGTGGCCCGAACCACCACACCTGTCGGTAATTCAAAACCGCGCTCTGAAGTTTCTTTGAGAGTTAACTCGACTGTTTCAAAATTCTTTGCAAATGGAATGGCCGTCTTCACCATATTCTCAACTGCTAGACCGGGAAAGCCCAGCGAATAAGCGTTCACAAGCAGCATACCGTGTTCGCGATTGAGAATCTTAGCGCACTCATCAAGGAGAAGCGGCAGGTGATTTTCAAACTGCCACACCTCTCCCTCCGGACCACGGCCAAAAGCCGGTGGATCCATTAAAATTGCATCGTAAACATTTTCGCGACGAATTTCTCTCGCTACAAAACGCTGTGCATCATCTACAATCCAGCGAACTTTTTTATCAGCCAAACCGGAAAGCTCAAGATTTTCCCGGCCCCAAGTGACGACCGGCTTACTCGCATCACAATGTGTAACATCAGCATCAACTGAAGCCGCAGCCACAGAAGCTCCGCCCGTATAGCCGAATAAGTTCAGAACTTTCTGCCCTGGCTTCAGGTGGTCACGAAGATATCTCCAATTACTCGCCTGCTCAGGAAAAAGCCCAGTGTGCTTGAATGACGTTGGTCGAATATGAAACTTCAAATTCTCCCAAGACACCTCCCAAGACTCTGGAACATTTTTATAACTCTGCCATTCCCCCTCTCTGCCCTTTCGGGAATACACCAAATGTGCAGCTGACCATGCCTCTGGATCAGCCTTCTTCCACAAAGCCTGTGGCTCTGGACGCACCATTAAAATTTCGCCAAAACGTTCAAGCTTTTCAAAGTCGCCTGAATCCAACAGCTCGTAGTCTGACCATACGGCGTGTTCACGCTGCAATTCCATAGTGCCAGCACCTTACCTTAGAGGTAAAAAAGAATAAAGACGCCAAGCGCAATACGGTAGACCGCAAACCACATAAAACTCGCATTTTTCACAACAATCAACAACAAACGAATGGCTAAAATCCCAAATAAAAAGGCTGATGCAAAGCCTGCAAGCATGGGAAGCAGCGTTACATCAAGTCCATGTTCAGTCACATCAAGCAAAGCCGAAGCGCCTGCTGCTGCCGTCACGGGAATAGCGAGTAAAAACGAAAAACGGGCAGCAGCTACCCGATCAAGACCAGAAAATAAGCCCGCTGTCATCGTCGAACCCGAACGAGATGTCCCTGGAATAAATGAGCAAATTTGAATGATACCAATCAACATCGCTTGCCACCAAAGAATCTTCCCCAAATCCTTTACCTGTCCACGCATCATGGCCGAAAATCTGTCCGCTAAGCCAAGCAGAAAACCCCATACAATCAACGATACCGCAACTACTTGCACTCCTCGAAAACCTTCAAGCCAATCACTGAATGCAAAACCCACCGCTAAAGCCGGCACAGTCGCGGCAGCAAGTTTCCAAGCCAACTGAATCCTCGCTTTATCGCGCTTCCACAGACCTTCCCACAGCCACAAAATATCTGTACGCAACGCAATTACAACCGCAAACAGAGTTGCAATGTGAATAATAAGATCAAACGCAAGTGGTTGAGCGGACCAACCGAGCAAAGCGGGAACCAAAATTAAGTGGCCAGAACTTGAAACCGGCAAAAACTCCGTGAGGCCCTGTACGGCCCCAAGCACAATGGCTTGTAACACGGTCATACACTATGTATCAAAGCTAATCCGCTCACCCGGCAACACCGGGGTAGGAGCAGGCTCAGGAGCTACTGGCGCGCTTTGTGTCGGCGGCTTTGGATGTGGGATAACAGGCGCCGGCGTAACACTCGTGGCAGACTGCATTGGCTGACTATTCGAACGTGGTTTACGTTTACGGTTACGCTTTCTCTTTTTTACCTGTTCACCAGACTGAACGACGCCGACCGGTACAATGCCTGATGAAACTGGCGGTACGGAATCAATCTTCACTGACACATGTGCCTGCGGTGCCGTCACCGGAGCGACCGGCTTTGGTGCTAAGCTCGACAACGAGACCGAACCAGGTGTTGGTCGAACAATAAGCTCACCGTCTGCCAGCTTCTTTTTAACGCCACCCCCACCGCGCTCCTTAGATTTTTGTCGCTCTGCATCAATAATCGGCTTGCAGTCCTCGCAATAAATCGGTCGGCTTCGATCAAGTTCAACCGGAAGCATAAACGTCTTTCCGCATCGCGTACAGGCGTACTCATGACTAAAGCGGGCCTTCTTGGCATCTTTCTTAGCCTGAGTCACCGTAGCAATCATCTTCTCTACATCTACACCAGATCCAAATCCGCTCCACACCGCCACCCGCTCCTCAATCATGCCGCGATTGCCAGCATAGCGCTCACGTGACTGCTCTACAACACGTGGAAGGCTATTTGTGCGCTGAGCAATTGGCGGCAGAGTCGTTGCGGAAAATGGCTGGCTCGCAACACCATCAATCATGAGCTTTAAGTAAATGCCTGCCTTCGGTAAATTAATAATATCTTCCGGGGTAAAGCGTGGCATGAATTCGTTCTCCATGAACACAGCGTCCGGTGAACCGACACGAAACGTGATCATGGTGCCGACGTTACCAAAAACTGCGTCACGAACCTCTTCTGAAAGCTGGGTAATGTACTGGTGCGCCATGATGAGGTTCAAACGATATTTGCGAGCCTCAGACAAAATGCTTGCAAATGACTCCACGGCGAAATTTTGGAATTCATCTACATACATGTAAAAATCCTCACGCTCTTTCTCTGGAATATTCACGCGCTCCATGGCTGCCACCTGCATCTTTGTAATCAACATGCCTCCAAGGAGTCGCATAGCATCTTCACCAATGCGACCCTTTGATAGGTTGATAATAAAAATCTTCTGATTGTCCATCATCTCCCGAATATTGATGGACGACTTTGCCTGAGCAACGATATTTCGAATAATCGATGAAGATAAAAACTGACCGATCTTGTTTTGAATTGGTGCCACAGCCTCGGTAGCAAACTTAGCATCGTAAGCGGCGAACTCCGTCACCCAAAATTGCTTAACAATTGGGTCCTGAATATTCTTCACGATCTCTAAACGAAAATCCTTGTCTGACAACATGCGATTCACTCCAAGCAGGGTTGATCCAGGGGTATCGAGAAGCGCCAGAATAGTATTGTTTAAAATGTACTCCATGCGAGCGCTCCACACGTTCTCCCAGATCTTCTTGAATACCGACATGAGCGCCGAAGCCACTAAATGCTTCATGGTCGGATCAATCGCCTCGAGAATGTTAAAACCAATTGGATGCTCAACATCTGATGGGTTGAAATACACTACATCGTTGATACGCCAAGACGGAATGTAATCAATAAGTTTTTCAGCGGTATCCCCGTGCGGGTCAACATAGCAACAACCATGACCAGCATAAATATCGGACAAGATCATGTTCTCAAGGAGCGTGGTCTTACCCATACCCGTCTTCCCCACCACATACACATGGCGACGACGGTCATCAGTCTTAATACCAAACTTCCGCAATTGGTTACGGAAGTTCGTCTTGGCAAAATATACAACGTCTTGCTCGTGTTCGTGAGGATAGCGATTCGCCATAAAGCAATACGGAACAGCCGTTAAACAGGCAAATTACCCGGAGCCGCTGCATGAGGATCAGCGGGCTCATCATGCAAATCAAGTCCCGGAGGCAGTGGTGCTGGACGCCCCGCAACCGGAGCCTCTCCAGGAGTTGCAGTCGGTGATGCAGGAGAAGGCAATTGCACATCTCCACCCTCATCTTCAGCGGCACCCGGCAAACTCTTACCATGCTGCTGCTTCCAGTCTGGAATACCATCACCATCAAGATCGTCAGCAAAAGACAAACCCGCCGGAGCTTCGGCGCGTCGTGCCCCCAGGGCTGACAGCACTGGTGTACGTGCATCAGCTGCTGGGAAGTGCCAGAGCGTCGCCAGCTCTTCTGTGTTTAAAATAAAGTGCGTAGCACCGGCGTGCATTGAACGATGCGCGTAACGATTCACAATCGTAGTCTGCTTAGCAGCATAGCTCCACTCCATCCAGAAGTAGTCATCCTTCGGGATAGACGGATTGTGCATACCAAATTGGTTGACAACACTATTCCCGTATGATGCCATCATGCCCTTCATGGCAGCCGCCATCATGCCTTTTCTGAACTTATTTTTCTTCGCAGAGTAAACAACACGAATTTTTGTATACCAACCGAGCTTGGAAATCTTATCCGTGACCGCTTCGATCTGAATCTTCTCAGCAGGTGTTAACTTAAACACCCTAAAATCGTCAGCTTTTTTCTCTGCTGCGTGCGCTCCAGCGCCACCAATACCAGTAAGCTGTCCAAGAATTTCCTGAGGAAACTGAATAGCAGCTTCAGTAAATTCCTCAAACATGGTTTTTACATGCTTCTCTTCCTTGCCCATGACCTTGCCCGCATACTTTGCGCCTTCCTTGGTCCAGTTTTGATCATCAGGCTGCTGAATCAAAATCTGCATCCAGAAATTTTCACCCTGCTGCATCTTGCCCATAATTTCTAGAATTGGCAGCAACGGATCCTTAAAACGACTGTCTTTTTCTCCCTGATGCTCGAAATCCTCGTAGGTTCGGATGGGAAGATACTCTTTATTTTTCAAGATAAACTCCGCACCAAAGGCCTCCCATTCATCGTTTGGATATGAGTGAGCGATATTATGCGTATAATCTTCGATCTCGGTAATCTGAGCCTCGGGATACTGAGCGTAAAGATCCGCCTCAACAAGGTCTCGCTGCCTGTCGATACAGCGGATCAAAAACTGCACCTGACCACTATTGCTGACAATTTCAAAAGACAGTACTGGCTGCGATTTTCCAAGTAACCACTTTTCACGCCACGTAATCGAACTACGGAAGCCTGCAAGGTTTGAAAAAAATACGTCCATACCCTTTGGGGTTTGGATTGCCATCTGCGGCACGCGCACCTCAAGCAATACGAATTTAAGTCCGTGTTCGTATTTTTCCTGCTTAAAATCAAGCCAAACATGCGACATTCCCCAGACAAGCACGCCGAAAATTGGAAACCAACCAACTGCAAGCAAGGCATGAGCTGCCATGACTTCAATCGGAGTAACCGTGACGTAGTGCTCAATGACGGGTGGAAGGTGAAAGACAATACCGAGCATAGGATATGAGCAGTATAACATGAGCTTTACGACAAAAAAATCGCCCGAAACACAGGCGATTTTTTTACCTCAGAACAGGCAGAAACAACTACTTGATTCGACGTGACCAGGAGTCCCACAAAACGAGCATCGGGCTTGCGAAGAAAATCGAGGAGTAAGCACCAGCAACGATACCCACGATCAATGCCAACACAAATGGACGAGTTGTCTCACCGCCCACCACAAAGATAGCGATAAGCGGCAATAAGGTAGTAAGTGTCGTGTTCAGGGATCGGCCGAGGGTCTCCACGATACTTTGATTCACAATCTCACCAAAAGACTTACTTGAGTGGCGGTAACGGCCCAAATTCTCACGGGTTCGATCGAAAACAACAATCGTGTCGTTGATTGAGTATCCAAGAATCGTAAGCATAGCGGCCACAAAGGCAATATCAATCTGATAGCCAAGTGTTCTGCCTAAAATCGCAAAGACCCCAAGCGGAATAATGACATCATGAAATGCAGCAAATAGCGTTGCGATACCATATTTCCAAGATGAAACCGGCTCAGAAACACGACGAAAAGCCCAGGCGATATACAGAGCAATCAGAACAAGCAGCACCACCACCGCCACCGTAGCGTCTTTTTTTAGCTGATCTCCAATCACCGGTCCAACAGAATCAAACTTACTTTCAATAATGTCAGGGTGCGTAACACGCAGGCCAGAAAGGATCTCCTGATGTTCAGATTCAGTAATCACGCCCAAACGTACAAAGTAGCTATCCTCACCGGAAGATTGCACTACAGCCTCCTTTCCGAGACCCAAGAGCTCAGCGTGTAATGTCTGGTTTGAGGAATCTTTCACCGTAATCTCCATCAAGCTTCCACCGGTAAAATCAATGCCAAAGTTTGGCTTCAGAATTACGAGCGTAACAAGAGATGCAACAATGAGAAGCGCAGAGAAGCCTACCCAGAGCTTGGCGTATGCAATGACATTCAAAGACTTCATACTACTTGGTTCGTTCAATACCTAAGAAGAAGACTGGTTTGCGCAAACATTTGAGATTAATGATCAACTTAAACAGCACATGAGTCACTGCCATGGCGCTAAACATGGACATAAGCACACCGACCGTCAGGGTAAGTGCAAAGCCACGAATAAAGCCCTCCCCAATCCAGTACAGCACGCCCGTAGCGATAAGTGTGGTCAAGTTACCATCTCGAATCGATGGCCAAGCGCGACGAAATGCTTCATCAGCCGCAGTAGGCAAATCGCGCCCACTGCGCAATTCTTCTTTAAGGCGCTCAAAGATCAGCACGTTCGCATCCACAGCGATACCAAGCGACAACACAAAACCTGCAATACCCGCTAATGTGATCGTGACGCCGAAGATCTTGTAGAGCGCTAAGTTGGCTACCGCGTAGAAAGTCAGAGCTACAATAGCAAGGAAACCAGCCAAGCGGTAATACGCCACCATAAAGAGCGCGATGAGCGCGAAACCGACCAAACCAGCCTTAATGCTCTTATCAAGTGATGCCTGACCAAGGGCTGGGCCAATG
>DAORIP010000022.1:0-7331 GCA_035438565.1 bacterium
AGACCGTATCTCCAGAAGACAGTATTGTGAGTGTGATTCGACGAATGGAAAAAGCTGATGTGAATGGTTTTGTTGTGGTTGATGACCGTAAGAAGGTAGTGGGGGTGATCAGCTTACAGGATATCGCTGGCGCCATCGTCCCGAGTGAGTTTAAAGACAACCCTGGCATGGCTATGGCCATGTACAAAGAGCATTTTTTTCACGATCTTTGCCATGCGCTTGAACAGGTTCCCGTGAAAAAGATCATGAGAAAACAGTTTTTGAGTGTAAATCTAGAAACGAATATCTTGGCCGTTTTGGCTGATTTTTTGGTTGGGGATTTATATATCGTTCCGGTTATTGAGAATGGGAAACTTATTGGGATTGTGACGCGTTCAGAAATTAAAAATGCCATTCAGTCGGGCATGACCCACTAGCTATGCTGTCTATTGCTGCATTGACCGCGATCATCGTTCTGACCACGGTCTACTTTTTTCTAATCACGGAAAAGATCGATAAGGTTATTGTGACCGTGATCGGAGCCACATTTCTGATTTTGATTCAGGAGTTTAAAACTGCTGATCACACTTCGCAAGAAAATGCCTTGCAGTTTGTAAGTCATAATCTCGACACCTTGGGATTTGTAATTGGGATGATGATTTTTATTAGCATCTTACGACAGTCCGGAGTTTTTGAGGCGTTAGCAATTTGGCTCGTGAAAACACTGAAGGGCAGACCAACATATTTACTAACCGGTATTGGTTATCTGACGTTCTTCATGACCATGTTCATCTCCAATATCCCTACAGTGCTGATTTTAAGTCCGGTATTGATTGTACTTATTCGTCAACTTAAGCTACCGTTTTTCCCGTTTTTCTTCATCATGATTACCATGGCGAATTTGGGCGGTGCCATGACACCAATCTCTGACCCCACCACCTATTACGAAGCGAAAACGGTGGGGCTTGGTTTTATGGAGGTGGTGATGAACTCTGGTGTGGTTGTGCTTTGTCTTTCAGTGGTAAGCACGATATTTTGTCAGTTAGTATTCCGACGTCAACTTTTAGCGGTCAAAGTTTCTCCAAAAGACGTGGCGAAATTCAAGCCGAGTGCCGCTATTAAAGACAGGCGAATTCTCGCTATTGGATTGCCGATGCTCGCAATTGCGATTCTCGTTATGGCACTTAAAGAGCAAATTGCTTTGCAAACGGGGGTTGCTTTTGATAATGCCACCATTATTCTTGCGACAGCCTTTGCATCCATGCTGATTTTCAACGTGAGTCCAACCAAAGCTCTTCATGAATACGTGGGATGGGAGATCGTTTTCTTTTTCTTGGGATTATTTGTGGTGGTTGGCGCTTTAGACTTTACGGGAGTTATTGATATTTTGGGAACGCAAATCGTGGCGCTCACCGGAGGTTCCTTACCAAAACTCCTTGCAGTTATCACGCTTGGTTCCGGAGTTCTTTCCACCTTTATCGATAACGTGCCGTACAACATCACCATGGTGGGAGCTATTCAGTCCATGGCGGAGTCAGGAATTGCTGTGTATCCACTCTGGTGGGCGTTAAACGTCGGCACATCGATTGGTGGAGCGGGTTCAATGATTGGTGCCGCATGTAACGTGATCGCTCTTGGAATCGCCGAAAAAGAAGGTTTTCACACCAGCTTTTTGAACTACCTGAAATACGGGTTCGCGCTTGTCCTCATCAACGGGCTCGTAGCGTATGCAATTTTAGCGCTCAAGTTTCTCTAGTATCGGTACGTGAATGCGAAGAATTTTGGTGTCGGCTTTTGCGTGGAGCGTGAAGGCGGACTCATTGGTGATCTCGAGACTGTCGCCGGCTTCGAGCTGTTGTGCTTCATTGCGTACTGACCCAGACAGAAGCAAAAGAAAGCAGCCTCGTTCCGGTGGTGTTGCGGGAATTTCGAGCTTTGTGTCGGCAGTAAAATCGCCAAGAGCGATTTCGGCCTCTTGGTACAGATTCATCTGTTCAGGGAACGACGTGCTGCTCGCAAGAATTGACCAGTCATTTGGCTGTATCTCAGTGCGCCACTGTTTGTACCGTGGTTGTCCATTAATTTGATTTGGCTTAATCCAGATTTGCAGTAAGTGAAGTGGGGAAGTTGTTGAGGCATTACCTTCGCTATGGAGTACGCCAGTTCCGGCAGACATAGCCTGAATCATTCCTGGTTCAATCCTGCCCGTATTGCCCATGCTATCAGCGTGTTCAAGTACGCCTTCAAGCACTACAGTGACAATCTCCATGTTCTGATGGGGGTGTTCACTGAAACCGGCGCCGGGAGCAATCCAATCCTCATTGACTACCGCAAGCGCCCCAAAGTTTCGTCGCGCAGCGTTGACGTAGCGACCAAAACTAAATGAGTGCGCTGATTTTAGCCAGCCGCTTTGTACGTGGCCACGGCCAGCGTTTGGGATGAATTGCACGGACATGGGTTTTAGATTTTCTCACCGAAGGCCTCATCTTTCACGTCAGCCGTAGCATCGGCCTTGGTTTTGTGAATGGTGCCGTCAATATGATTTGGTGGTACGTAGACCGTAATGATTGTTAACGGTTCTGCGCCGGTGTTGAGAATATTGTGTTTTGTTCCCGGAGTCACAACCAGCACATCTCCTGGGTTGAGTGCCGACTCTTTGCCGTCGAGTACGGCTTTGCCGGTACCCGTTTGGAAATAGAGAATCTGTTCAACGTGAGCGTGGGTCTCTTCCCCAATATCACCTCCAACCGGAATACGCATAACCACGAGTTGGCTTTTACTCGCAGTAAACAGCACGGTTCTGAAGTTCTCATTCTGTGCGGCTGCTTTGGCGACATTGATGAGATAAGACATAGGTTCAAGGTGTTGCTGTTGAGAACAGAGCAGGTTATTGAAGCATCTCCCAAATATATCCAAGTACGTATCCGACCACGTAGCCAATTGCGGAAGTTAACGCAACGAGGCCAACGGCAGTTGGGAGGGAGAACGGCAAAACCGTGTAGAACGGTTCAATCATGTGGAGCTTTAAAATAAAGTCGATGAGTGGCTGTGCAAGGCCAACAGCGATAAGGAGCGCCCAACTCAAATGCCATAAACCCATGGCCCCGCCTACGGTTAACCCGAGTCGATGTGCTTTGCCTATCTTTTTCATACTGAGTATAAAAATTACTGATTAAAGTATAACATTTGATCGTGTTAATCCTTTAAAAACAGGCAATTCGGCTTGGGACTTCTGGTTGATGATGCGGTGTGTGGGTTTAGGTAGCTGGCGGGGGAGTAGGTTGGGCGTTTGGTTTTTCTGGCATCACAAGGGCCGCGATGAGGTAAACGAGTCCACCAGGAACAAAACCGGAGAAAACCACCACGAGCGCCCATACAAGCCGTAAAATTGTAGCGTCAATCTCAAAGTATTCCGCTAATCCTCCGCAGACACCAGCGATTTTCTTATCAGTTGAGCTCTTATACAATTTTTTCATGTCCATATACAAAAAGCTTAGTCGCAAATCTCAAAAAGCGCCAGTAGGGATGAGCGAGCGTTTGAACTGCATGTGTAAATATAAAACCCCCGACCACAGGGCAGGGGGTTTGATATTATAGTTCCTGAGCAAGTTCTTGTGCAAAGTGATCCGCCGGTCTGAAGCCGACGTATTCCTGGATAACATTTCCACCTTTGAATAATTGGAGGTTCGGAATTCCTTGTACTTTGTAACGGTGTGCAAGAAGTTGATGTTCTGGAAGATCTACATTGAGTTTGGTGATTTTGATTTTTCCTTCAAATTCTGTAGCAAGTTGTTCAAGAACAGGCGCCATCATTCGACACGGACCGCACCATGGCGCCCAGAAGTCCACGAGTACTGGAAGAGTAGACTGTAGTACTTCGCTTTCAAAATTGCTCGCGTTGAGTTCAAGTGGATTTGTCATAGGTTATTTTGCGAATGCTCCGTTGATTGGTATTTTCAAATATGAAACCCCATTCTCTTCTTCGGGAAGATTCCCGGCACGAATATTTATTTGAATGGATGGAATGATGAGTCGCGGCATCTCGAGTTTTACATCGCGCTCTTTGCGCATTTTTATAAATTCATCACGTGTATGCGCTGTTGTGAGATGAATATTCTCTTCATTTTCTTGCCTTACCGTTGTTTCCCATGCGTATTCGGTTCGTTTCTCCGGGAGGTAGTCGTGACACATGAAGATTTTGGTATTTTCTGGTAGTTCGAGAAGCTTTTTGATTGAAGCGTAAAGAGTTTCAGCGTTTCCTCCGGGAAAATCACATCGTGCTGTTCCAAAGTCTGGCATGAAAATTGTGTCTCCAACAAAGAGTGCATCACCAATTCGATACGTGACATCGGCTGGCGTGTGTCCTGGCGTGAAGATCACCTCACCTTGCAATTGTCCAAGTGTAAAAAGATCCCCATCTTTCCAGAGAATATCGAATTGATCTCCGTTCGTAGAGAGATTCTTTTCGTTGAAAACTTCTTTAAATACTCTCTGTACGGTAGTAATGTTTTCTCCGATACAGACAGGGGCATTGAGCTGTTTTTTAAGATATTGTGCTGCAGTAATATGATCTGCATGCGCATGCGTCTCAAGGATATATTGAATTTTGTAGCCTTCCTTGCTCACCGTTTTCAATACGTTATCAGCACTCTCGTGGCTCAACTTCCCACTTGCAGGGTTATAATCCATGACACTATCAATAATTACCGCCTCTTTTGATTGAGGATCAGCGACAATGTGTGTAACAGTGAATGTCGCCTTGTCAAAAAATGAATGTACAACAGGTGTATGCATACTTATCGTGTTAAGGGCAGTCCTGCGGATGCCCACCCAACAATTCCATCTTTGATGTTCATGAGCTCTGCGCGCACCTCTGCTTGCATCAGCCATCGAATAGCATTGAGACTCCGTGCTCCGGATCGGCACTGCACGTAGATTTTCTTCCTTCTCATGAATTCTGGTACGTGATTTGCGAGTTGATCCATGGGAATATTTATTACCCCGTTGATATGTGCCTCTTGATATTCTGCTGGAGTTCGGACGTCAATAAATAGAACATCTTTATCATGTTTTTCCGCCTCTAGGGCCTGAAAAAATTCTGTTACAGAAAGATCTTTATACATATTTAGCCCCGAATAATACTGAGTAGTGAAGTAAATTCTTTGGCATTTTTAGCTGTTGTTATTGTTTTCGCGTCAACGAATTTGTGTTCAAGAACACAAGATACGAAGGCTTCACGTAGTGAGGCGAATGATCTTGAAGCTGCATGCAGCGTTTTGGCGGTAGTGTCACAATCAGGATGCTCCGTTTGGAGCGACTGTTTAACCGAAGCGAGTTGTCCTTCTAAGCGACTTATGTGTTGAATTACTGCTTTATACGTTTCTTTTTTCATAGCTATAACATTTTTACCATATACCCCCAGGGGTATGCAAGACACACGGTGCATGGCCGTATTCAGTTTGCAAATTGAAACAAAAATCCCCTGCGTAAGTCGTGTGGATATGCAAAACGGGGGATGGGGGGATGGTGATACGGCGAGGTGATTGCGGCTGAGGATTGTTAAACGTTTGTGCTAATATATTTGCATATGAAATCAGAAACTGGCATGTCTCGGGCGCGGGAGCGAAGAGATGATAGCCGACCTTTTGCCGAAAAATTGCTTGAAGTTTGGAAACAAAAACACCCAGAAATTGAGACCGTCACGGACGCCGAGCTACGGTCACTTGAACAAGCATCAGCTACGCGTGAAGCGGCGATTGATGATTTAGAGCTTGTTGAAGCGCTTGAAAAATACGGAATTGAGCTTACTGACCTCTCCATTGATCATTACATGGAAGTAGATTCGGAGGTTCAACCGATATTTAGCATTCCAGTCAAATCCCATTTTTCCGAAGCCCGACTTCCAGAGGGGTATGGCTATGCGGGAGGTGCTGCGAGGTCATTGTTATTGAGAAGCCTTGGAGTTGATTCCGGAAGCGTCCCAAGGGATATTGATGTCGTTCGATTGGTTGAGAATGAGCCCAAGCCAGGAAGTGACCGGAAGATCGCTTTGGCATTTATGCCAGACGACTTCAGTCATGGTCATGGCGTTCGAAATGAATCGGATAGACAGGCATATTTTGATACCCGGGATTTGACGATAAATCAAATATTAGCAACTGATCACGAGATTCTTGCAACGAGAGCCGCTGTGCTCGACACTGTGCGACATGTTTTGCGACCAACCCAACATGAAACAGCTCAATTCGATGGACGGGTAGGTCCGAAAGTTCTGGCAAAAATGTTACGTTTGTACAGTGACTTAATTCATAAATACGATGACGCCGCAATCGAGCTTGGAGGTTATGAACTTGATGCGGTATTTATTTCCGGTTTTTATCTCGCTGTTCAGCTTGATAAGGCGGTTGAATTGAGTTATGAGGCCGGTCAACGATTTGTTGATGAATTGATAGCCAGACAGCGCTTACCTGTCGAAATACGAACTGTGGAGGATGCGGCAAGCTATTTTCTTGAATTCGTATATGATTTTCATTATCGACACGCTCCCACAGAGCAATTCGAGGCAGAAGACGCGTTAGTAGATGAATATGAGTACCTGGCAAAGAGTCGGGGGAGAAAGCCTCGAGTGTAAGGAAGAAAAAAATAGAGCTCTTTGCGGAGGATCGCAATGAAGTGAGGCTTGGCGATAGTGCTAAAAAATCTTACGGTGTGGCGGGCGTGAAGCTGAAATACACGATTGCTGCTCCAATTGCAGCTCCAGCCAGTAGGATGATGAGTTTTCCGTTTTTTTAAAAAACATATCCCATGAGTTACAAAAACACCAGCCATTACAGGCTGTGGTTTTGTGGCAGGGCTTGGTAAGCGAGATAAGAACCTGTGCGTTATTTTACATTAAGTTCTTCACTCGCTCCCAGTTATCAACATCGTCATTTGAAGTAAACCATTTTTCAGAAAGATTGGGTACGATTTCACGAACCCCCTCTCCTTTCCCCTCGCGCCAACCACCGCATGATTGGTCACATGGCGAAATGCTAACCAGGTGATCGTACGCGCCCGTTATGAGCTTACGATGCTTGTGTCCATCACATACGCTAACGACAGTACCGATTCCAGAACTCCTGTCTACTTCGCTTATCTTTATTGGTCGACTTGCAAATTCCGCATGCCAGTCTCTATACCTTTCCAATTCTTTCATATTGAGTAAATACTAACATTTTCATGAATGAGTCTCAACTGTTTTATGCTCAGAAGAACCCAGGGATTTCTGCACTAGGTTTCTCGGTTGAGTAACAAAAACACCAGCCGCTTAGGCTGATACTTTTGTGGCAGGGCTTAGTGAACGACGTTAGAAC
>DAORIP010000023.1:0-7143 GCA_035438565.1 bacterium
GCACAAGCAGCATTGCCTCCGGCGTTGGTCCGGAAGATACACTTACAACAATAGTAGTCTGCGTTCCCGCTAATACATCAACCGCGCCATCGTGTTCTTCGAGAACCAAATCAGGCGTCGCAAAGAGATCAACGCTTAAAACCGTCTGTTCACGATCAGTATCTCCACCCTCTTGTTCTGGCGCTGCTTCTGAATCCGATGCGGGCTCTGGGGTAGGATCAGGACTTGGATTCGGCTCTGGCGTCGGCTCAGGATCAGGGGTGGGATCAGGGGTCGGCTCTGGGTCAGGATCTGGGTTTGGGTCCGGCGTCCCCCCACCGCCATCATCACCTCCGCTCGTAGGAGCACCCGTGCCTCCCGTGAAGGACACGGACACGCCGGCTCCACTTCGCGTTCCAATAGGCAGTGGGATCGATCCCTCGTTTCCAGAATCCCCAGCGATATTTACATAATACGTACCCGGCGTACTTGGATTGATAATCTGGTGTATTCCTAAACCAGAATTTGATGCATTTGTACCAATCAGCACAACGAGAGTTTGACCGATACTAAATGCGCCGCTCCCCGCGCATCGTGTTAACGTCAACACGTCAGCCGCCATGACAATACCTGCATCCGCACCAACACAACCGCCGTCCGTCGCTACCTCACTTCCGCCATAAATAACATCAACATCATCCTCAGTAATGGTACTCGTATCAAAATCACTTGGAAATTCAAACGTCAGCGTCTCACCCTCTGAAACAATGCTTGTGAAGGTCAGTGCAAATCGATGATTTGAAGCAGTCGAAACGAGCAATGTTGAAGGCTGATCAGTTAAATCTGATACTGTTGATGCAAAGGTGTTCCGAGGTAAACATAAAATCTGAGCGAGTACCGCAAAGATCGCTATCATTGAAACGCTCTTAAATTTACGCGTTATCCTCCACGATTGCACAGGTGCGGCGACGTGCTCGTAAAATCGCTAGCGCAATGACCGCCAGACTAAATCCGCAGGCGGTAAAAATACAAAGCATTTGCCAAGGAAATAGTACCACGCGAGAAATTGACGTAAGTGCCTTTCCTGTTTCATTAGGATACACGAACACCGTGGCGGTATACGGGCCAAAGCGCCAGTTCCCCGCCTCCCACACCGCTGAAAAAACCCGGTTTGTATGTCCGGGGACCCGTCGTGCGGTCGGGTTCATGGGTATAACTTCAACTTCCTTCCCCCACATGTTCGTTATACGAATACCCACCTCCGGCTGTACCAACCCAGCACCTAAATTACTCACTAAAGCCGCGAATCTCACGGGGGCCACATGTGTATTTTCTGGCACGGAAGCGAATGAATCGATGACTAAATTCGCCTGCATACCCTGACCAATTTGTACGAAAAATAATGAAGCGATCGCGCTCGTGACCGCCACTCCAGAAGTTGCATCTGGGGCCTTTGTTGCTATCACCGCGATCGGAAGTGACTGAACTGTAGCGGCACTCGGGACCACAATCCCAACCTCAACGCTTTGGCTCTGGCCCGGATCAAGCCTTACCGACCCCGCGCTCAGCGAAAACCATCCCCGCTCTTCATCACTGAGGGATGTAAACCGCAAATCATCAGCAGATGAACCAAATTCAATACCTGTAATTTCAAGCGTGTATACCTGCACCGCATCGCTATCGTTTTCAAGCGTTACCGTCTGATTCGCACGATTACCTGGAAGAACTTCAAGTGTAACCGCCTCCGGCGTAATTACTGCCGCAGAAACCGATTGCGCTCCAAAAATCAGACTCATGAATAGCCCAGCAAACAACACAATCAAGCGGCCCATACTTAGTAATTCCCTACAAATACTAAGGTCAACGTGTGCGAGTAGGCACCGTCAACTGTGGTACTCGCGGCCGCAGCCTTTAAAGTCAGGAAATCGCGCGCCTTCAGCGTTGCTACGCTTCTACTCGCTACTTTTTGAAAAGTAGTTGTAAAGGCCGTATCAGCAGTGTCAAATGTTGAACCTGCCAACGTAAGATCGGATGATCTGCCTCCATATTCCTCAATTTCCATCGTCACCTCGCCATCATCAACATCGTTAATCACATCCGAACCGCTTGTTTTTAAATCATGATCTTCTCGAACGAATACGTCGTAACCGATTGGGACGTCTGCATCTACTTCCCAGCCAATCACACCCGTTGAAACAAGATACGGGGTCAATGAAGCTAACGGTACGCTCGAACCCGTAAGCTCATAGACATAATCATTAGTGCTATCGACCGCCGGCAAGCTATTTGCGTACTGGAAATAGTCAACGTTTAAAGTACTCCCGGATACTGAGGTAACCCTGCCCATCGCCTCCACCTGGTTCAGACCCTCATTCTGCACAACAACAATGTAATCACCCGCTACATAACCCGTGGTCGTAGTCACATCTACCGACGTATTCGTAATCGATGTCGCAGCTACCTGCGTAGCCGTATCCTGTGAGACAACGTTAAAATGGACAACCGGATCATAAATCCCGCCCCTATAACCACCATCCACACGATAAGAGCTCGATGTACCGACCCCCTGAATAAATTCAAGAGAATCACGAACCTTATATGAGGCCGAACTCGAAGTATCCTCACCTCCAACGCCAACCGTGTCCCACTGAATCTTGTAACTTGTTGAGCTCATTGCGGCTCTGACAAGCAAAGGCGAAAAAACCGCTAAATTTAGCGTAATGTAAAAAATGAGGCTCTTGAGAAATCGCTTCATAGACCCTTATGAACACAATAAGTCGTCAGAACTTAATGCACAAGTGAAAAAAGGGGATAAGTTTGTGGATAACATGAGCTTAAGTTGTTACTAATTTTGTCTACACTAGCGTTGACAATAAATACATATTTTTCACGTGAAAAATTCTTATCCCCTTTTCATCCACATGACGGGATAACTCTTTGCAAAATTTCAATGATCGGCAATATGCCGGCTTGGCGCCTTGCTTCTTCCGGTATTTCGTTTCGAAACTGACGTTACACGTGAAACATGTAAACAAAAACACCCGCGTTGACGGGTGCATTTGTGGTGGACCTGAACGGAATCGAACCGTCGACCTCCGCAATGCGAATGCGGCGCTCTACCAACTGAGCCACAGGCCCAAGTCGCTAGTTGCGAATTGAGCTTCGACAAGCTTTTAGTCTCGAACGCGTAAAGTTCTACGTGAAAAACTTCACCATGTTCCACGCGAAACAAAAGTTTGTTGTACGTTTCACATGAAACATTATGTGTATCTGAGATGTTCCACGTGAAACAATGACTCTCGATATTTAGCTAACTTTAGCCAAATAACCACAATATCTGAAGCCACAGAAGCTCATTTAAATTGCCTGATGCAAGGAACGGGAAGGCGAGGCTGAGGCGTATGTAACCACACGGTGAAGCCGAGCCAGGGACCCGTGACGACGCAGCAGGCGATTTAAATGAGCTTCTGGTGCCCTCACCCGGAGTCGAACCAGGATTAAGAGCTTAGGACGCCCTTGTTCTATCCATTGAACTATGAGAGCAGCATATTTGCGTACAGCGCAATGCTTTCAACACACTATGCTAGTGAAGCTCATAATTTACCTCAGTTTGGATGAACGGGACGTTTTAACCGATACGTAGGTAACCCTACGGTGAGGCGAAAAAGGGACCCGTGAATTCAAAATGGGGCAAATTATGAGCTTCACTGTGTTATACTACGAACAGTTAGCGAACACAGTATAGTTTCTCTAAGACCTGGGGTCAATATGCAAACTGAATTTATTATCGTCATCCTCCTCCTGATCGCCACGCTTGGGGCGGTTGGATTCCTTGTATTCCGCATTTTAGCGCAAAAAGCCGCAGATCCCACCATCGCGCTGCTTGAGCAGCTGAATGCAATGCGTAAGGAACTCTACGAAATGCAGGATAAGGGTCGAGTTGAAATGCAGTCACAACTTGGTCGCGTGAATGATCAGGTCTACAAAGGCATGAGCGACTCACAAAAAGCCATGCAGACGCAATTCGCTCAGACCTCAAAAATTATCGAGGACATTACCCTTCGCCTAACCACGCTCGATGCAACAAACAAACAAGTTCTCGATTTCTCATCGCAGTTACAAAACCTTCAAGATATCCTAAAGAACCCAAAACATCGCGGCATCCTCGGCGAATACTTTCTTGAAACAGCCTTAAAGAATGTCTTATCACCCGAGCATTACAAAATGCAGTACAAGTTTGCAAATGGCGAGATTGTAGATGCGGCCGTTTTGCTTGATGGTAAAATCATTCCGATCGATTCGAAATTTAGTTTGGAAAATTATAATCGCTTAGCCGTAGAACAGAACCCTGAAGTACGTGAAAAACTTGAGAAGGCCTTTTTAAACGATTTAAAGCTCCGCATTCAAGAAACAGCCAAGTATATTCGCCCAGAAGAGGGAACGATGGACTTCGCCTTCATGTTCATTCCACACGAGGCCGTCTATTACGATCTTCTCGTCAATAAAATTGGAACCATCACAGATGAGACAGACAGCCTCATTGCTCGCGCCGCCTCAAAATACAAAGTCATCATTGTATCGCCAACATCGTTCTTTGCCTTCCTGCAGACCGTTTTGCAAGGCTTACGAGCATTAAAAATCGAGGAGAGCGCCCTCATGATTCAGAAACAGGTTGAAGAACTTGGCAAACACATGCGCGCCTACTCTGAATACCACGGAAAAGTCGCCAAGAATTTATCAACTACCGTGAATCAATTCAATTTATCATCCAACGAACTCCGTAAAGTAAGTAAGGACGTGAATAAAATCACCGCCGGCAAAGGCGGGGAAGTCATCGAAATCGAAGTTGTCGACACTCCGGTGATTGAGTAAACACAAAACCGCCCTTGAGGCGGTTTTATGTTTGAAACAATTACTTCTTTACGATCTTGTTCAAGTGAGCCATGGTGCGGCTCTTGATGCGGGCAGCGGCATTCTTTTTGAGAATGTTCTTGCCTACGGCCTTATCAAGGGCCTGAGCAAGCTCAGAAACCAATTTCTTGGCCTCATCAAGCTTCTTTTCAGCGAGCAACTTGCGGAAGCTGCGGCGCATGTAATCGATACGCTCATTCATGAGCTTATTGCGACCAGCGCGAACAACGCTCTGACGCAAGGCCTTTTTGGCATTTTGGAGATTTGGCATAACAGTGGAGGTGGCCCTCCTAAACTCCCCGAATTTGTGGGGAGAAGCAAATGTAAGTGCGCGAACAATAGCGGAGAACGTGAAAAACGTCAAGAAACCTTAAGGAAGCTCGTGACCAATCGGTCAACAGAAATGTCTGGATCTAACCCAGTTTTCATGGATTTATCTAATTTGAAGGCCAATCCGTGCAAAGATTCCAATTTTTCTGTTGACCAAGATCGAACCTCGGTGAGCAGTTTCTGTGCGACAAACGGGTGAATGCTTAAGCCATCTGCTAAATCCTGCTTTTGAGCTTTTGGATTCAAATCAAGAATTGCTCTCGCCTGTAAAAGTAAACGAATCTGACGCGCCAGCATTCCAAATAGCTGAAATGCATCAGCTCCTGCGATTCGCTCTTCGGCAAGTTTCTGCAACGTTTTCACGGCCTGACCGGATGCTAAGGCATCCATAAAAGCAAAAATATCTTCGTCTGACTCCACACGAACCAACGCTGTCACCATTGCCGGAGTGACTGCCTCATCCGCGGCATAAGCTCCAAGCTTTTGCAATTCCGCATCAATTCGCCAACTATCATTTCCGATTCTCCCGAGCAAACTCGACAAGACTGAAGCGGAAATATTTACGCCGTGAAACTTTGCGCGAGCAGCGGACCAAGTAGTGAGCTCACTCCCCTCAAGTTGCGGAAGGGGGTAGGTATGCACGTCGGAATGGTCATGCAGCGCCTTAAAGATCTCAGACTTTTCAAGTGCCGCCGGCGTAACTGAATCTGCAAAAATCAAAATCGTAGAACTAGGAACTTTTGAAAAACCTTCAAGCCATGGCTTTGATTCGGCCTTCTTCAGCGAAGATACAAGGTTACGAATAATCACCATGCGCTTCTCGGAGAGAAATGGGGAAGCCTGAGCTGCACCAATCACAGCACCGCGCTCAGCATCGAGCCCATCTTTTACCACAAACTCATCCACGTTCATGCCAGCGGGATCAAACTTGTCTGCAAATTTTTGACGCATCTCAGAGGCACGCTCTTTTACGCGCAAGGTGTCGTCGCCGTAAATGAAGATGATCATACGTGTTCAAAAGTTTAAAGTCGAAAGCAGAAAGTAGCAAGCCCAGTCCACAATTCAAACTTTGGACTTTGCTCTTTCGGTCTTAAACTAGAGACATATGCAAGCTTACCCGATCATCGTGCTCGTAGGTCCGAGCGGAGCAGGAAAAACCGCTTTGCTTCTTGAAATGCTCAAACGCTTTCCGGACCAGACAGCCGCAATCAAATCAAAGGTGACACGTCCGCAACGCAACGAACAGGATGGCATCTTTTACGATTTTTTAAGTGAGTCTGAATTCGAACGCCTCCGAATTGAAGGCTGCATATTCCAAACTGCGCACTACGCAGGACACAATTATGGTTGCGAACGCAAACAAACTGACGCAGTGGTGCAACAAAAAATCGGCCTCGTCGTGCTTGTTCAGCAATCCGTGGCCGATTTTATTGCTGCCGGCTACAAACTCGTCCTCATTGAAATCATTCCCGAAGGTTACACGCCGCGCACGGAAAACCACCGAGTAGAAGCCGACAAAGCACGCATCGCAGTTCCACTTTTGTACGACTACCGCATCATCAACTCATTTGCTCCTGGCGGTTTTGAACGCGCAGCCCATGAACTCTCTCAAATCATCACAGGCTTATTCAATCTCGCCCCAACGCTTGGCTGAACCTACATCAACCACAAGTGGTACGGACAAAGCAATCACTGATCCCATCAGCTCTCGCACTTTTTTCTCAAGCGCTGACGCGTCCTCTTTTGCAACCTCAAACACCAGTTCATCGTGTACCTGGAGCAACATTTTGGCGTCGAGCTTCTCGGTCTTCAGCCAATCGGCAATTTTGATCATGGCAATCTTCAGAATATCGGCCTGTGTGCCTTGGACTGGCATATTAACCGCCATGCGTTCAGCGGCGGCTACAAGCTGTGGCATGCCAG
>DAORIP010000024.1:0-7065 GCA_035438565.1 bacterium
GTGTATTCCTTGGGGTATCGCTACTCATTCGTTTTTGATCTCTCAGATAAAGATGTTCGCCAAACTATTCGTCAAATGGGGCCACGTGTTCTTGGTTTGGCTGTAGGGCAGTTGAATTTTTTGCTCATGACGGTGATCGCTTCGGGTCTCGCGGCAGGATCTGTTACGGTTTTACAATTTGCGTATAACCTGAACTTTTTCCCAATCGGTGTTATTGGAGTTTCTTACGCCATCGCAGCTTTCCCAACCTTTTGCGACTTTGTAAAATCGAATCAACCAGAGAAATTGCGTGACTCTTTTAGCGCAACCATTCGTCAGGTCATGTTTTTTATTATTCCAATCACTGTTGTCACTTTGTTACTTCGTGCTCAGATTGTACGTTTAGTTTTTGGCGCTGGCGCTTTCGATTGGGCCTCGACTATTACCACCGCGGACACCTTGGCAATGTTTGCGATCAGTTTCTTTGCGCAATGTTTGATCTTTGTGCTTATCCGTATGTTTTTTGCATACGGCGATAGCTGGACACCGTTTATTGCCGGTATTGTGTCTGCGGTGATCAATGCCGTTGCGGGCGTGTTGCTTGTTCGTCAGTTAGGGGTAGTTGGGTTGGCCTGGGCATTTTCCTTGGCTGAAATGGCAGAACTGATTATGCTCTGGCTCTTACTGAAGTCGAAGGGCGGGGCGCTGGATGAAAAGTTGATCTTGAAATCCACGTTTATTCTCAGCTTAGCTGGGTTAGCTTCTGCGGTTGTGATTCAGTCGGTGAAATATGAAATCGTTGAAGTTCTTCAGTTAGACAGCTTTTATCACGTTTTCATTCAGACGGCTGTGGCGGGTGGAGCAGGATTATTTATGTATTTTGCAACCGCCTTTATCTTAAGAAGCCCAGAGATGCTGGCATTTGCTCAGGGTTTGAGAGCTCGTTTCATGAAAGCTGCCAAGCCCACAGAAACCGTGCAGCAAGAACTGGTTTAGGCTTCATGCACTCATATACTTGTAACTCGCCCCTAAGTTCGCTACATTAGCGATATGCCTGATTTCGATGATGACATTTTGGATCCCGAGATCGATCCAGATGAGCTGGATCCGGATCTTGAGGAGCTTGAGAAGATTGAAGAAGAGGACGATGACGCCTTGGGCGATTTTGGCGAACCGCCAAATCCCGGGCAAGATCATGACGAACCTTTCGGCAGATTGCGCCACTAGCGCAATTTTGCTTTCCTGGGGTGAAAAGGTTATTGTAATACCCATTAGGAACATAAATTTTGCCTCCATACCATCCCGACGTTGAGGAGGGATCAGTAGACCGACGCCCACATGGGCCTCGGGACCTAACCCTTCGTCAAACTCAGGGTGGTGAGTGAATTGCCTGTATGTTGTCCGCCAACGAACTGCGTAAAAAATACATCGCCTTCTTTTTAAGCAAGGGTCACGCCGAGATCCCTTCGGCTTCAGTTGTGCCTGAAAACGACCCAACGGTTTTGTTTACCACAGCAGGCATGCACCCGCTTGTGCCGTATTTGCTTGGAGAACCGCACCCGATGGGGAAGCGCCTGGTCGATTATCAACGCTGCATTCGTACCGGAGATATCGATGATGTTGGTGATGACACGCACCTGACCTTCTTTACGATGCTCGGTAACTGGTCACTGGGTGATTATTTCAAGACAGAGTCAATCGAATGGTCGTTCGAATTTCTCACAAGCCCAGAGTGGTTGAATATTCCTTTAACACACCTTGCTTTTACTGTTTTTGAAGGTGACGAGAATACGCCGTTTGATCAAGAATCCTACGATCACTGGATCAGACTCGGGGTATCGCCAGAGCGAATTTCGAAATTGGGTAAAGAAGACAATTGGTGGGGCCCGGCGGGGAAGACTGGTCCATGTGGTCCTGACACTGAGATTTTCTATTGGGTAGGCGAAGGTGAACCTGTTGGAAATAAGGCTACGCATTCTAAACAATGGATGGAGATTTGGAATAACGTCTTCATGCAGTTCAATAAACAAGAAGACGGAACGCTCTTGCCACTCGAGCGAGGAAGTGTCGACACCGGCATGGGCCTTGAACGCACTATTGTCGCCCTTCAGCATCGCAATAACGTTTATGAGACAGAGTTGTTTACGGGTGTGCTTAGCAAGCTCGAAACACTGTCAGGTTTGAACTACGACGCCAGTGCTGAACATAAATTGTCGATGCGCGTGATCGCGGATCACTTGCGGGCCGCATCAATTATGTTTATGGACGGAGTTGAGCCAAGTAATAAGGACCAGGGCTACATTCTTCGCCGCTTGATTCGCCGCGCCATCCGTCATGCCAAGAAACTTGGAATTAATGCTCAAAACCTCGTTGCACCAATTGTTGATGAAATCGTTAGCTCACTTGGTGAAGCCTACCCAATGCTTGTCGACAAGAAAGATAAGATTGTTGCCGGCTTACTTGCTGAAGCGCAAAAGTTTGAAAAAACTCTTGCCCAAGGCCTTCGTGAGTTCTCAAAACTCTGGGAGAAGAATAAAACAATTTCCGGTGAAGATGCTTTTAATCTTTACCAGTCATACGGTTTCCCATTAGAGGTCACCCACGAGCTTGCGCATGAGCAGGGTCTGGAGGTTGATCGCGCCGCTTTCGAGGCAGAGTTTAAGAAACATCAAGATCTGTCTCGCCAAGGTGCTGAGAAGAAATTTGCCGGTGGACTAGCCGATCATTCCGTCGAAACCACGAGATTGCACACTGCAACGCACCTGCTGCATCAGGCACTCCGACAAGTACTGGGCGATCATGTTGAGCAAAAGGGCAGCAATATTACGGCCGAACGTTTGCGTTTCGATTTTTCCCACAATGAGAAAATGACACCGGAGCAGATCAAGCAAGTTGAAGACATCGTCAACGAACAAATCAAGAAAGATCTGCCTGTTCGCGCTGAGCAATTGACCGTCGACGAAGCCAAAGCTCGTGGCGCGATTGGCTTGTTCGAAGACAAATACGCTCAAATCGGCGGCAAGATCAACGTGGATTTCATGGGCGACTTTTCAAAAGAGATTTGCGGCGGCCCCCACGTAGAGCATACCGGCGAACTCGGCGGCATCAAGATCGCTAAAGAAGAAGCTAGCTCCGCTGGCGTGCGACGTATTAAGGCGATTCTTGGGTAAAATCGAAGAAAACCGGCCTATATAGGCCGGTTTTCGTTTATGGGATAACTTAGCTTTGTTTTCTTGACACTTTATATTGAGACTGGTACACTTCCGACGCTTTCAATTAACTCGATTTTACAGCAATTCCAGGATTGTTTGGTACAATAGGGCCAACTATGGCAGAAAAACAATTTCTAGAGATGCGCGGGGAAGTGCTCGAGGCATTACCTGCAGGTAGATTCAGAGTTAAATTGGAAAACGATCTTGAAGTCACTGGTATCTTGGCTGGAAAACTCCGCCAGAACCGCATCCGGGTCATGCCGGGTGACGACGTCAAATGTGAGATTTCGCCTTACGATCTCACGAAAGCACGCATCACGTTCCGTTTCTAACGGTCGAAATGTCGAGCTTATAAGGAATCATCCTCGTACTTTTTGTCAGGATGATTTTGCGTAACTAAATGTAAGTTTCATTATGAAAGTCCGTTCTTCAGTCAAGGCTATCTGTGCAAGCTGCCGCGTGATTCGTCGCGAGGGCCGAGTTCGCGTCATTTGCAAGATTCCTAAGCATAAGCAACGTCAAGGTTAATCTATGGCACGTATTGCTGGAGTTACAATCCCTGCGGCTAAGCGCATCGTTATCGGTCTTACCTACATTTACGGTATCGGTGACGTTCGCTCAGCAGAAATTTTAAAGAAGGCCAAGGTGGATGAAAGCATCCGCGCCAAGGACCTTACTTTGGAGCAAGAGAACGCCATTCGCGTGATCGTGGAAAAAGAGTATCGCGTGGAAGGTGAGTTGCGCCGTGAAGTCATGGGTAACATCAAGCGTCTTAAGGACATTGGTAGCTACCGTGGTTCTCGTCACACTAAGAAGCTGCCTGTTCGTGGTCAGCGTACCAAGTCAAACTCTCGTTCCGTTCGCGGAAACGTCCGTAAGACTGCTGGTAGCGGCCGCCGCATGTTGACCAAGACCTAGTTTATGAATGAAGAAATTACCAAAGTAGAGGAAGTTTCCGCTCCAGCTGCCGCTCCTGCCACTCCTGGCAAGGCTGCAAAGTCGGAAAAGCTTGTAACCGCAAAGGGCAAGAAGCGCACCATGCGCCAGATCCCACAGGGTCGCGCCTACATCCACGCCAGCTTTAACAACACTATCGTAACGGTCACTGACCCGAACGGTAACGTCGTTGCTTGGGCCAGCGCTGGTAACTGTGGTTTCAAAGGTCCTAAGAAGGCCACTCCTTACGCCGCTAGCGTGGTTGTAAAGAAGGTAGCTGATAAGTCAGTTGCCTACGGTCTCCGCGATTTGCACGTTTACGTTTCCGGTATCGGCAATGGCCGTGACGGTGCGCTCCGCGCCTTGAACGGCAGCGGTTTCAACGTGCTCTCAATGAAAGACGAGACTCCGGTCCCACACAATGGTTGCCGACCTCGCCGTGCTCGCCGCGTCTAAGCTTGAAATATGGGAAAGACATTAAAACCACTCGGAAAAATGAGCCGACGCGAAGGCGTTGCGCTCTCAAACGGTGCCAGTGTCCTTAAGGTCATGCAGCGCCGCGCTTACGTTCCTGGTGTGCACGGTAAAGCAGGTGGCTTCGCTCCGAAGTTGTCTGTATACGGCACCCAGTTGCGTGAGAAACAGAAGGCCAAGCGTCTTTACGGTATTATGGAGCGTCAGTTCCGTAACTACTTCAAGAAGGCCGCCTCCATGTCTGGTAACACCGGTGAGCACTTGGCTCGCTTGCTTGAAACTCGTCTGGACAACACGGTTTACCGCCTCGGCTTTGCCAAGACGCGCCCACAGGCTCGTCAGATGGTCAGCCACGCTATGTTCTTTGTGAACGGCGAAACGGTGAATATCCCGTCGTACCAAGTCAAAGTTGGCGATATTATTGAGGTACGCCCAAACAAAAAGGCTAAGAAACTTTTTAACGACATCTCTGACCGCATGAAGAATCATACGGTTACGAGCTGGTTGCATCGTGAGGAGGACACGAAGGGTAAGATCGTGAGCATGCCGCAAGGCGAAGACTTGAAGGAAGTCTACGATCCAAAGCTCATCGTCGAGTTCTACTCGATGCGCTAAGCGCCAATAATAAAGCACGTATGGAGTCTATCTTCTTACCCTCAAAGATGTATTTTACCCCTGGCGAAAAGCCAAATGAAATGTTGCTCACCATCGAGCCACTTCATCATGGGTACGGTACAACCATCGGCAACGCTCTGCGCCGTGTTCTTCTGTCGTCTTTGCCTGGCGCCGCAGTTACGGCCATGAAAGTCAAAGGTGCGCAGCACGAATTCTCAGCCTTGAACGGCGTGAAGGAAGATGTGCTCGACATCATGCTCAACTTGAAGAAGTTGCGTATGAAGGTTCACTCAGAGGAGCCAGTAGTGCTCAAGCTGTCGGTGAAGAAGGAAGGGGAGGTAACTGCTGCCGACATCGAAGCTAACGCTGATGTCGAAATCGTTAACCCAGAGCTCGTCATTGCTACCGTTACCGATAAGTCCGCCAGCTTTGACATGGAAATCACCGTGTCTCGTGGCCGTGGCTTCTTGCCAACGGAAGAGCGCGAGGAAGCTCCTACGGAAATTGGTGTTATCGCTATCGATGCCATGTTCTCTCCAGTTCGCACGGTTGGTCTCAAGGTTGAGAACACTCGTGTCGGAGAAATCACCAACTACGATAAATTGCTCATGACCATCGCAACTGATGGTTCCATCACCCCACAGGAAGCTGTGGAGCAGGCCACTAAGATTCTGTTGAACCACTTCACGTGGGTTCAGGGACAGCTCCAACATGCTTCCCTCACTGAACAAATCGTTCGCGCCTCGGAGGAAGGCTCTGACAACAAGTAAGTATGCGTCACCGTAAGAATAAGAAAACCCTCGGACGAAAGACCTCGGCTCGCAAGGCGCTTTTGCGTGATCTTGCCACCGCTCTCTTTACGTACGAGAAGATTGAAACCAGCATGGGTCGCGCTAAGGTAGCTCGCCCAGTGATTGAGAAGTTGATCACGACTGCCAAGAAGAATACCTTGGCTGCTCGCCGTGAGCTTCTTGGTTATTTCACTACTGATCAGACGGTCAATAAACTCTTTGAGGTTATTGGTCCTCGTTACCAGAGCCGTAACGGTGGCTACACCCGCATGACCAAGCTTGGTCAGCGCCAGGGTGATTCTGCCGAGACTGTGCTTATCGAACTTGTCTAATATGGCAAACATTCAACGCAAAACCTACACCGTCGATGCTTCAGGAAAAATTCTTGGACGCCTCGCTTCGGACATTGCCATGCACCTCATGGGCAAGAACGATCCTGCCTTCCAGTCTAACGTTGACGCCGGCGAATTCGTCGTCGTAACCAACGCTTCTGGAATCAAGGTGACCGGAAAGAAGATGGAACAAAAAGAGTACCATCATCACACCGCTCATCCAGGTGGATTGCGCACCAAGACCATGGCTCAGGTATGGGAAAAGGACCCAACTGACGTGCTCCGCCGCGCGGTTTCTCGCATGCTTCCAAAAACCAAGCATCGCACCGCACGTTTGCTCCGCTTGACCATCACTCGCTAATCCTATGGCAGACAAATATTTCCAAGCCCTTGGTCGTCGCAAGACGTCTACCGCTCAGGTCCGTGTGACCGCTGGCGGAAACGGCACCATCACCGTAAACGGTAAGCCAATTGAAGAGTACTTCAAAACTGGTGAACTCCGTCGCGTGGTTTCACGCCCTCTTAAGGAGGTCGGTAAGACCGAGTCCGTGAATATCACGGTCAAGGCTTCAGGTGGCGGTATGACCGGTCAGGCCGATGCTACGAGCCTCGGTATTGCTCGCGCACTCATGCTTCTCGATGAAAACCTCCGCCCAGCCCTCAAGGCTGCCGGATTGGTGACTCGCGATCAGCGCAGCAAAGAACGCAAGAAGCCAGGTAAGCACG
>DAORIP010000025.1:0-7014 GCA_035438565.1 bacterium
GTGATGGCGGATCTTGGAATGAGTTCTGTATCCTTGTACGCGCCAATGACGCCTCGGAGCCATTTTTAGAGGCCCTGGAGCGGGCCGGGGTGCCGTTTCGTTTCGTGGCCATGAGCGGCTTGTACACGCAGCCGATTATTCTTGATGCGCTGGCATACATGCGATTGGCGCGATTGGCGTTTGATAGTCCAGCGGCGTATCGGATTTTGTCGCACCCAAGGCTTGGGATCTCTGAAGAGGATTTATCTGAGCTCATGCTGTATGTGCGCCGCAAAGGCGTGGCGATTACTGAGGCGATGCAGCGATCAACGGGCGCGATTGGAATTTCTCTTGAGGGACGTGGGCGCATGCTTGAGATTCTTCAAACGGTTTCAAGTATTCGTAATCGAGCTAAGCGTGTTCCCATCACTGAACTTTTCGTCTACATCCTGAAAGAAACAGGTTTGCTTGGAGATGTGAGTACACTGAATGAAGTTGAGCAGCAAGAGATTTTCAGACATCTTGAAGGTTTCTTGTCTCGTTTAAAACGATTTGCAAATGCCAATGACGATAAGGGCTTGCGGGCGTTTTTGGATGAGTTTGAGGCCGAGCGTGAGGCTGGAGAAGCGGGAGCCTTAAAGAGTGATACTGAAGAGGGGCCAGATGTAGTGAACGTGATGACGATTCACGGCGCTAAGGGGCTTGAGTTTCGGTACGTGTTTGTGGTGAACATGATTGAACAGCGTTTTCCTTCTGTTACAAGGAGCGAATCGCTTCCGTTGCCACCGGGGCTGATTTCTGAGAATGCTGAGCTTGATGACCACGTGGCGGAAGAGCGACGTTTGTTTTACGTGGCCATGACACGAGCCAAGGAGGGGCTGTATCTTCTGTCTGCAGAAGACTATGGGGGCACAAGAAAACGAAAGGTTTCTCGCTTCTTAACTGAGTTAGGTTTTACCACTCCCGCACAAGCAAAAAGTGACCGTGACGTGCTCACGCTACCGGGGCCAAAACAGCGGACTCGAACTGAAGTCTTGCATTCCGTTCCGGACAGAATTAGTTTTTCTCAGATTGCAGCGTTTTCCACCTGTCCGTTGCAGTACAAATACGCTCATATTTTGAAGGTGCCGACGTTTGGTCGGCACAGTTTGAGTTTTGGTAAGTCCATGCACAACACGCTGCAGAAGTTCTTGGAACAGGTGAAGGAACGTCAGGCGACGGCTCAAGTTTCGCTGTTTGGGAACGAACCTGCACACAAGCCGTTATTGCCGAGCGTTCCGGAACTGCTTGAACTTTTTGATCTTGGATTTATCGATGAATGGTATGAATCCGAAGAAGAACGTGAAGACTATCGCGCCAGAGGCAAGGAATCATTGAAAAAGTTTCACGACCAAATTCTACTCGACACCCCAAAAATCTTTGGGCTTGAACTTGGGTTCACCTTGAAAGTGGGGGAAATACTCGTGAAAGGCAGAATCGATCGTATCGACGAGTTGCCTGATGGTAGTTTAGAAGTGGTTGATTATAAGACGGGAAATCCGAAAACCAAGCTCGAGTGGGATGATAAGCGCCAATTAGTCCTGTACGCCTTGGCGCTTGAGCAATGCTTGCCAGATCCAAAACCGGTCAAAAAACTGACGTATTATTACCTGACGACCAACGAGACCGTCAGTTTTGAGCCAACGGAGAAAGACAAGGAAAAGCTGACGGGACAAATCCTGGAGACCATGGACAGAATTGCAAAAAGTGATTTTGCAGCTGATCCTGACCCGATGAAGTGCAAATACTGCGATTTTAAAGATATTTGTCCGGCTGCAAAATTCTAGATATGCGTGATCATAAACTGTCATCACTTGGAAATTTGCTTGGCGGAGCGTTATCTCGTCACGGTATAGGTGAGCGAGTGCAAGCGGCGCAAATTGTTGCCAAGGCGAATGATCTGTTGCGAGAGATGATGGGAAAACAGGCGGAAGAGGTGCGTGCGGTGAGTTTCAAGCTGTCAGAACTTGTTTTGGCTTGCAAAACACCAACCGCGCGTTATGCCGCTGAAGGCCAGACAAAAAACTTAGGCCGAAAACTTGAAGAAGCCTTTCCTACACAAACCTTTAAAAAAATTGTGTGTCGACTCAAGGGCGGGGCAGTGAGTGACGACGAATGGTACAATGGAGGCACCGTATGAACTTGCGTCAGTATCTCATTGTTATGGCCATGGGCACCGCCGTTGCGATTTCGGCGTGGTGCATTGTGTTGATTGCCATGAATCCTTTAACTTCCGGACCGCTTGCGCTTGTGGCATTTTATGTCACGTTGTCGCTTGGGTTATTGGGATTATTTACCATTCTTGGTACGGTCATTCGAACCCTCCGTTTTCCGCATAGGGATATTGGTGGCATGGTGAACCGTTCCTTGCGACAGGGACTCTTTTTAACGCTCCTGATGGTGGGATCTCTGTATCTAATGACTCAGGGCATGCTCTCTACCCTAACTTTGTTTATCGCCGTGCTCGCCCTTGGTTTTCTCGAATTTTTCTTTTTGGTTTCAAGTAAGACAGAAATTGATTCCGTCGGGCACGATGAGCATGGTGGATAGTCAGTATTGAGGTAGCACTGGGCATATGGTTCAATGCCGAAGCAGAGTGCTATGTTGAATCGCTTTCTCGGACAATTTTCAAAAGATGTCGCTATTGATTTGGGCACATCAAACACCCGCGTTTATGTAAAAGAACGCGGTATTGTGATGCACGAACCTTCAATTGTTGCGGTCAATACGCGCACAAACCAGATTTTGGCCGTTGGTACGGCAGCTAAAGACATGCTTGGGAAAACTCCCCCGCATATCGTCACTACAAAACCGCTCATGAAGGGAGTTATCTCTGATTTTGAAATTGCTGAAAAGATGCTCAAGTATTTCGTGGATAAAATTCATGAGGATGCGTTTACGCTTGTACCACGCCCCCGCATCGTCATGACAGTTCCTCTTGAGATCACTGAAGTAGAGCGTAAGGCTGTTGAAGATGCTGCGTTGTCTGCAGGAGCGCGTGAGGTCTTTTTGGTCGAGTCGCCACTCGCAGCTGCAATTGGAGCAGGTCTCCCTGTTGAAGAGTCAATTGGAAGCATGGTGGTTGATATTGGTGGGGGAACGACTGAAATTGCGGTTATTGCGCTTGGAGGAATCGTCACTTGGAAGTCCCTCGTCACTGCTGGTGAGGAAATGACGAAAAATATCACCCAGTACGCTAGGGATATTTTTAACCTATTAATTGGTGAGCGGGTAGCTGAAGATGTGAAGTGTAGAATTGGTAGCACCATGGATTTAGGACAGGCTTTAGAAATTGAAATGCGTGGCCGTTACTTACTTACCGGTTTGCCGCGCCAGGTGATTGTGCACGACGGCCAGATTCGTGAGGCTCTGTATCGATCCGTGCAGAATATCGTTGAAAACATTAAAGCCACCATTGAGGTGACTCCCCCTGAACTTGTGGCAGATATTTATGAACGTGGCTTAGTGCTAACCGGTGGCGGTGCGCTCTTGCGAGGCATTGAAAGAACAATCTCTCGGGAAACTGATATTCCGGTTCGAGTTGCGGAAGATCCACTTACGGCAGTGGTGCGCGGTGCCGGGATGCTGCTTGATAATGAGGCCCTTCTCAAAGATATTGCTCTCCCAACTACTGGCGCTGACTCCGGTGGTTCTCGTTAAACATGGCTCGCGCTTGGTATACCTCAGAATCAGTCAGACGTGCGATTCTCCGAGCCGGAGCATTCTTTTCAGTACCTCTTGTCTTTTTTTTGCTCTTGCGGATTCCGGCGGTCTCAAAACTCTTCGAACGCGTTGAAGCTGGCGTTGTACGCGTTGGTACGGGGATTGGGAATGCTTACGCGCGACTTACGTTATCTGAGACCTCATTAGCAGTGCAGTTTCAAGCTTGTCAGGATAATTTACGCGCTACCTCAGTTACAGCCGCAAGCAGTGATGAACTTTCTCATCAAGTGACGGAGCTCCAGGCGTTACTTGGGTACGTGGCACGAACGGGTTCTGCCGGTGTCACTACACAAGTGATCGCACGGGCAGTGGATGATGACGCCACGCGAGTGATTGTCGATAAAGGCTCTGAAGATGGCGTCGTGCAAGGATCGGCGGCGGTTATCGGCGATGGTGTTTTGTTTGGCTTAGTTGATGAGGTGCGTGAACATAACGCAACGGTACAGCTTGTAGCTCACCCTCAGAGTAACTTGCCAGCAGCTATTTTGGGCAAGACAAGAACGATTGGATTGGTCCAAGGTAGGGAAGGGGCATTATTATCCATGGAGTTTATCCCACAAGATGCTGAGTTAAAGGTTGGAGATTTGGTTGTCACAAGTGGTCTTGATGGCCTGGTTCAACAAGGTTTGGTAATCGGACTTGTAACAGAGATTGTTACCGTTGAAAGCGCTCCGTTCCAAAAAGCCTTTATTGAGCTGTTGTACGAACCAAGAGAATGGACAACAGTCATGATTCTGCCTCCCCCCGGACTATGATGACGAACCTTGTCTCGGCTGGCTTTTTGCTCCTTGCCCTAGTGCTTCAATCGGCGGGGATCGCCTCTCTACCTGATCCGTGGCGATTATTTCCTTTAGTGTTTGTGCTTGGGGTGATTGTGCTTCATGAAAGATCCCTCTTGCTTGGCGCAAGTTGGATTGCGCTTTCTGGCATCATTCTTGAGCTACGTGGTCTTGGTGATGGCTTAGCCTTTGCGGCTATTGTTGCTGCCGCAACGGCAGTGGGCTTATCGCTATCGGTTTTTGCGAAACGTTCATTTTGGGCTTTGCTTGGGATTGGGATGGGTAGTGTTTTCGGTTATGTAATCGCCCGCTTTGTTTGGCTCGGTTCATTTGCGTTATTAACAGGAAGCAATCTTCGTCTGCAGGCAGAAATGCATGAGGCGACTGCGACTATTTTCCTTGCCGGACTTGGACTTACTTTTTTTGGGGCGTACGTGCGTCGCTTCTTGCGTTGGAGTCGTGATAAGTTTGTAAGTAAAGGACAGCTGTATGATATTTCGTTCCCGCAATAACGCTGAGCGGAATATTTTTGGCCTGGCGGACAAGGGTGAGTCTTGGCTTTTGCCGGATTCTGGGGATAGCCAGGTAGAAAACATGATCCTGGGTCCGGAACGTCAGCAAACAAAGTGGGCGAGTATGAGTTCGCCAATAAATCGTAAACGCTGGCGACTTGGGGCATTTTTAATGCTCACTGTGTTTGGACTTTTGATCGGAAGATCCGGTTATCTTCAAGTTGTGCAGGGAGATTATTATCGGGGTATTGCGGATGCAAACCGCACGCGCGTGAATGTCATCCCATCGCATCGCGGCATTATTAAGGATCGAAATGGTCAAGAGCTCGCAGAGAACGCGCCAGCTTTTCGTTTATTAGCTTGGCCTAAGGATTTACCAGAGTGGCCAAGCAAATTATCAAAAATTGAAACTGAACGTCAGGAGCAGATTCGGACCGCTGTAACAGCTCCGGTTTCAGCCATTGCAGCCGAGCTAGGTATTTCCCCTACAAACTTAGTTGATAAATTAGTGACTGCAGAACCGGACGAGCAGCTTTTGCTTGCTGAGGATGTCAGCTACGATCACGCCATGGCCTTTTATGCCAAACAGTCGAACTATCCGGGCTTCATGATCGAGTTTTCAGAAAAGCGCAATTACTACACAAGTGCTATTCCAACGCTCTCGCATGTGCTTGGTTACACCGGTCCGGTGAATACTGAAGAGTATAAAACCCTTAAAGATAAGGGGTATCGACGGTTTGATAGTCTTGGAAAACAAGGCTTTGAAGCCTGGCACGAAGACGAACTTCGTGGACAATACGGAGAAGAAGTTGTTGAGGTAAATGCTCAAGGTAGAGCGCTTCGTGTTGTCTCACGGCGTGAGGCTGTGGATGGGAAGGATCTGACGCTTGCAATTGATGCTCAGCTTCAGGCATATATTGAAGTTGCACTTGAAGAGCGTTTAAAAACAACTCCAACACAGCGTGCTGCGGTGGTCGTGATGAACCCGCACAACGGCGAGATTCTCGCCTTGGTTTCAGCTCCAGGCTTTGATGCCAACCTGTTTGCAAACGGGATTAGCACTGAAAACTATCAGGCACTTTTGAATGATCCAAACGCACCGCTCTTTCCGCGCGCCTATGCGGGTGAATATCCGGCCGGTTCAACCATTAAGCCAGTTTTTGCTGCAGCAGCCTTGGCAAACGGCACTATTACGCCCCAAACAACATTTCTATCTACAGGTGGTGTGATGCTTGGTAATCGCTTTTTCCCTGATTGGCGTCCGGGTGGTCACGGTATTACAAACGTTTATCACGCGATTGCGGATTCGGTGAACACGTTCTTTTACCTGATTGGGGGCGGCAATGAAACTTTTCCAGGAATGGGACTAGAAAAACTTATGACGGCAGCGCTCAGTTTTGGTTATGGTCAAAAGACCGGTATTGATTTGCCGGGAGAGGCAGATGGCTTTTTACCATCCAAAAAATGGAAAGAGGAAGCGAAAGGCGAGCCATGGTATGTGGGCGACACTTACAATGTGTCGATTGGTCAGGGTGATTTTCTCGCCACACCACTCCAGGTGGCCCGCGCAACAGCTGTGTTCGCGAATGGTGGCAATCTAGTGACTCCGCACCTTGTTATGGGGGATGATCAATCAAAGCAAACGATTTTAGAACCTGATGTCGTTACAGTTGTACGCGACGGCATGCGGGAAACGGTAACTAATGGAAGCGCTCGTTCTCTTCAGCTCGTTCCGGTGGCGGTGGCGGGAAAGACAGGTACCGCTCAATGGTCGAGCACTAAGGCACCACATTCGTGGTTTACGGGATTTGCTCCATTTGATGACCCTGAAATCGTAATTACAGTCCTTGTCGAGCAAGGGGGGGATGAGACCGCGGCGGTACCGGTCTCAAGGGACATTTTAGAGTGGTATTTTGCTAACCGATCCGCGCCCTAACCTGCCTTGACGCCACTCTTTGGCTCAGGCATCATCATTCCTAAGC
>DAORIP010000026.1:0-6749 GCA_035438565.1 bacterium
TCCGGGCGGGAAAGGTACGGCAGACATGGAACGCCGAGCCAAAGCGGAGGGCTTGATAATTATAAAGAAGGGGGAAAATGAATGATGATAGAGGACATAGGTAAATTATGACTAAAGACAAAGACATTTGGCGATTCCCGCAACGGCTTCCCAATGGCGACTGGGCTTATATTTCACAGACTGGGAAAACCCTATCGATATACTCACGGCTGAACCAGCCGCGCAAAATACAACGGCGAACACTTGAGCGACTTTTAAAACTCATGCGGCAACAGGGGGAGAAATGAAAACGCTGGAGGAGTTGAGGGGAGAAATCTGGAAGGACGGAGCGCCGAACGTTGGCAAGCTTTGCGCGTTCTGTGACCGGCTCGAATCGGAGATCGAGCGGCTGAAGGCGAAGAGGAAGACGGATATAGAAGCGGCGTTTGTCGCTGGTCGAAGCAAGAAGAGGTGGATAGACTGGCTCGCCGAGTACGAGAAGGAGAAGAAATGAGCGAAGAAATTAAACCAGACGGCTACTGTGCGTGGCATCCCGAGCGGGGGTATTTTGGCGAGGGTCTATGCCTATCACGAACACCGAATGAATCCGAGCGGCGAGTAATTGCAAGCCTCTATACTCGGCAAATAGAAACCAACCTTGCAGCATGTCAGCGCGAGTATGATGCCGCTGGCTGGATCGTTCGCCCGGTAAACATCATCGAGCACGAGAAGTATAAGGCGCTGATGGGGTGGCTCACCAAGCTCCGCGCGTCCTTCGTTATTGGCGGTCACGAAGGTGGGCTAACTGAGTACGGTTGTACGGAATATAGGAAAGAACTCGACGCAATCATGGGAGAGAAATGAAAACGCTGGAGGAGTTGGGCAGAGAATGGGCGCGCACTTTTAGGGAGACCATTGGCACTACTAGAGACTGCGACGACCATGATGTAACAACCCAAGATTACATCAATGCCCTCGAATCGGAGATCGAGCGGCTGAAGGCGGAGAGGGTTAAGGAGCTTCGAGCGTGCTGGATGTACGACGTAGAACCGGACGACATGAAGAACGCTCAAAGAATGTTCACCAAATGGTTTGCACAGTACGAGAAGAAAAAAAAACGATAACAGGACTTATCGGGCAAAAGTTATGAAAGACAACGGGGAATTCGACTACGAAGAGAGCGCGGCAGAAGTCACGGTAAAAGGTTGGGCCTGTCGTCAATGTCATAGGTGGTTTGGTAAGGACGAGCACATGGCCCGATGGTGCTGCGCTAAGACCATTCCATGCGAATGCGGCGGTAGGATCGTTGGATCGTGGGCCTCTTGCAAGGATTGCAGAGATCGGAAAGAGGCCGCGAAAAAGCATGAGCTTTTCGCCAATGCCGTGAAGCTGACGGAGTGGGAAGGGCCAATCTATGTAGATGGAGTGACTCACAACGAAGGGTTTTTCGAGAATGTGGAGGAGTATCTAGATCTCCTCGTCTGGAATGCCGACCTAGAGATCCCGGACTTCGTTTGGGTTTGCGATTCCATGCCAATGAACCTCTTATCAGCATCCGAAATAGCAGAAAACGCATGTGAAGATCTATTTGAAGATGCGGCGGATCAAGTAAAGGGGCTTGAGGATTTGCAGTCGGCCTTAGATGAGTTTTTTGATGTGAATAGTAGTTTAGTTGGGTGGCACCCAAACCACAAGAAATGTCTTGTTTTATCAGAGGCCCAAAAGCGGGAAGTGGTCGAAGGGCGAGAAGAGGACGAATAGATCGAGAAGATGAATTGTCGGGAGAATTTTATGGAATGGATCAAATGCAGCGAGAGGTTACCGGAGATTTTTCAATCGGTTGTTTTAGTAAACATTGGGCGGTTCGAGAACACATCACAGGCATTCGATGACGAGATGGGGTCGAGAAACGTCCACCAATGCGGTTATTTATCGCAGCACGGCGGTAAAAAGTTTTGGAGTGTTTACGGAGAGCGCGCCCTAGGTGTGGAAAGCTATGACTATTGGATGCCATTACCAGAGCCACCGAAGGAGAATTGACTGATGACAACCATTATCGTTTTTAAAGGAGCATTATGAACACCCTCCTGGTGGTGGTTGAAGGGCTTATCGCCCTGGTGTTTTTGGCGATTTGCGTACCGGTAATTTGGGAAGTTTGGTTAATATATAAGGAGCGCGAGAGATGATTATTGGAACAGGCTACACAGCACCACCAAAATGCCCGAAGTGCAATAAGGATGAGGATGTGATCGAGATTTGTAAGAATTGTGGTCATCAATACGACCAGAGTGGACCAGGATGGTTGTTTCTACTTCTGGCACTTGTATCGATAGTCGTTCCTCTCCTTGCCCTGTTCTGGACACTCGATTTTTTCGCTGGCTGCAATTATGACTGGAGGAGGTGTTCCGTAAGTGAACAACTTGCAGAGACTTTTAAGTTTTTTAAGAAAATATCTTGGTGAAGGGGGAAAAATGATCTGTCCAATCTGCGGAGCTACCGATCATAAGGTGTACTCCTATAAAGGAAGTGCGTTACTTGCTTGCCCACAGGCCGAGGATAATAAAATAACTTTTTTCTCCGGCGCTTCTATTTCCTTAGAGGGTGATAATGATCCCGGCTACTGCGGAATCTCAGGCATTGAAACCGGACCTCTGGACCCATGGCACCTGCGCATCTGCAAACCGCATGACGACGCATACAACCGCTTAAAGGCTGGCGATGACGATGGAGGTATGCGGGTTGCTGGTAAATTCGTTGGCGGCGTTCTCAAGGGCATGGCAGAGGGTGCTTGGATGCTTGTCACTGGTCCTTTCTACCTGGTGTTCGGTGGAATTGTCGGCGGCCTGGTACGCTTTGGGCAGCTTGAGCGGCGCGGCAAGGTAAAGCCGAAGGGCTTCTTGCGGGGGGATCCTAATGACCACCTTGGAGAGTAACCACGGGATTACAGCGCGGCGGGTTGTTGATTACATGATCAACTTGAGCACAATCAACCTTAAGAGTCCGGCGCGAATTATTTTACCGACTCAGATGTACATGCAGTTTCTAAAAGAAATACAGGGGCAGTACTTCGACCAATATGCAGGGTGGATTTCAGATCCAAAAAGCTATTTCGATAACGTTCTTTATCGCGGAATCCCCATTTGTCGGGATACGCCAGGGGATAAGAATGATGGGCTGGGGGAGTGATGGCGTGTAAAGAAAAACTAATTGCGGCGGGGTTTGTTCCTTATCGTGAGAGAGATGCCTACCACAAGACTTTACAAATATCTGTTTATGTAACCGAGCGCGAGCTTGCTATGCAGGCTGAGAATCCGCAAATGATTAAAGCGCTTCTGGACGCCAGGATCCGACTTGCTAAAAGCATGGCAATTGAGGAACTAGATGCGCTCAGCTCCAACCTTCATAGAGAATTAGGATGAGAAGCTGGCGAATCCCTAAATACCGCAACAAACGCACCAGCAGGGGCGATCAGGTATTCGACAGCAAGCGAGAGGCCACGGACTACGACGCACTGGCCATGCTGCAGCGGGGCGGGGTTATCCGCGACCTGCAACGACAGAAGACTTTTCGGTTGGTTGTGAATGGAAAGCTCGTCACTACTTACAGAGCAGATTTTATCTACACACGAATCGCCAGTGGCAAAACTGTCATCCATGAAACAAAGGGCTTCTGGACCGATGCTTTCCGAATAAAGTGGAAGCTCCTCAAGGCGCTGAATGGCGATGAATACGAATATGTGATCAATGGAGTTGTTGAGAAATAGAAAACCCCTCCCGCGTTGAATCAGAAGGGGTTGAAGAACGAAGCCTGCTACCAGTGAAATTGTATCAATTTTGTTTTTTCACGGTAGGGGGTTGAATGCAAAATCAAGGGGAAAAGCTGCTATTATTCGCAGTGTTAGAACGCGCAATTGCTGACGCGGGAAACTGCTGCTTCGACTTATGGAAAGGTGAGCCCGGCTCGAGACGGTTAGCCGTAGAACGCGCCAGGGAATGGATCCTCGAGTGGCAAGAGAAAGACTTTGATATCCCCTGGACCTTCCCATGGGTATGCACTCACATGGAGCTTTGTCCCTACACCCTGAAAAACACCCTAACCAACTTCGGTTGGCAGCCCCTAAGTAAGTCCGGAATGTGTGGAGATCGCATAATCCGTCAATTCTTAGACCGTACCCCTACCGTGGATGACGAACATCTGTATCATCATGGATAGGTACTGGTAACAGGCAATTGATCAGATGAAATTTCAAAAAGGGAAGTCCGGCAATCCGTCCGGAAGGCCGAAAGGCCGCAACGAATTCACGAAGCTTTGCGAGAAACACGCGCCGGAAGCGCTAAGTCGCATATACGCCATGATGCACGAAGCTGAGGAAGAAGCCGTAAGGCTCAAGGCAGCCATCTGGATAGCCGAGAGAGCGCACGGCAAAGCACCACAAGAGCACGAGATCGGCGGCAGTCTCGATCTCATTGCAGTCATAAAGGATAAGTAATGGCATTACCCTCGGAACTGATGGGCCATTCAATGGTCGCACCATTGGCCCGTGATTTGGGTTCCAACGCTAAGATAATTCAAGACGAAGCGGACTTAATCAACGCCAATAGTAAGGGCCAGAATGCTATCCTGTACCGGCCAATCACCCTCCGGGCAAACCTTGCATTTACTGGGGAGCTGGCCTTTCTCAAAGGCGGTTCAATCATAACAAATGGCTTTACTCTGACGGTGTCTGGACCCTTAGCGGCCGGCGCTTATCAGATTTTCAACACTTCCCTCGGTGGGTCCGTCGTCTTCTCTAATGGCAAAGTCTGTACCGAAATGCTGGCGGAATGGTGGGGTGCTACGGGCGACGGCACAACAGATGACACCACGGCATGGCAGGCGGCAATCAATGCGGCAAGGATAAACCCAGCTATTAACGCGGGGAATATACCAATCCGGGCGTTGGTTGAGCGCACTTATCTGATTAACTCGCTTTACCTACCGGCATTCACGATCATAAAGGGGCCGCAGGTCCGCAAATCATCGGCGGTGTTTAAGTGTAACACCACATCCGCAACCATGTTCGTTGTTGACGGCGGCGATAGGTACTCAGACTTTATATGCTTGGAAGGCTTACGCTTCGATCCAAACGGCAAAGCCACGACATGCCTCAGCATCGAAAGCGCTGGGAACATGTTAATCTCGGACTGCCACTTCCATAACGACACTTCTTTAACGGCAGTGACTAACCACATTCTCCTCGGTGCTGACGCTATTTGGTGCTGGATCCAGCGCTGCACGATTGACGGTAAGTATACTTATGGCGTTCACTTAACTGGCGGAAACTGCAATCAAAACACAATTAGAGACTGTCACTTCAGTGGCTCAACCTGCACACACGCCATTTACTCTGACTCCTCATGGGCTGGTGACACGTTAATTATCGACAACTGCGCCATGGAAACGGGCGGTACCACTGACATGATTAACCTGGACCGCGCCAGTTCTGGCGGTTTACCCGTCTCCCAGGGCTGTATAGCCACCATCGTTCGCTGCCGCTTTGATCGCGCTTGCGTTAACTCGCACATAAAGATTCAGCGCTATACGTGGGGGGTTAAAATCTACGATTGCCGCATGGTGGATCCCGTAGCGTACAACATCGATTCAGACGCCTATTATACATTCGTTGCCGACTGTCATTTAGGTAACGCCACTTCCTACCCCGTTCGCTTGCGCATTAATTCTGCCCGTTGCCACGTTCGATTCAATGAATGGAATCCGTACTCCGGTGGTCAAGTGCTAGACGAGGGCGGCGATCACACCAATACGATTGAGCGTAAAACTATTGTTGATACCACAGCCAATAGGCCAGCAAACATGCAGCAGTGCGAGCAGGGGCACTTATACATGGATAATACACTGGCCGCTGACGGCCAGCCTATCTGGTGGAACGGCGTGGCATGGGTTGACTCGAACGGTACGGTGGTGTGAGCCGTGAAGTTCCCATTGAGCTGCCCAAGTTTCATCCCAAGCAGCAGCAGGTTTACGACTCAATAGCGACTGAAATTCTATTCGCTGGTGATACCCGCGCCGGTAAAAGCTACTTCGTCCGCCGTTCTTATATCATCTGGTGTTCCCAGATACCGGGGTTGCAGTGTGATCAGTTCAGGCTCCACTTTGACGATGTCATTGCGGAGAACATGGACGGGGAAACCTCCTACCCCGTACTCCTGCAGAATTGGGAGAAGGAGGGGCTGGTTAAAATCACCCAAACCGAGGTGACCTTCTGGAATGAATCAAAGATAAGCCTTGAGCACTGCAGCGATGATACCGTGATGCTTAAGCACCGGGGTATTCCAAAGCACGTCCGAACCTTTGGCGAATCCTCTCAGATACTCGAGCACCGAATCAGGGCTCTGACCGGCTGGGTGACGATGTCGGAGGAAATGAAGTCCAGGGTGCCAGCCAAGTGGAAGGGGCTATTCCCCAAGGTGTTTCACATCACGAATCCGGACGGGATTAGCTCAGGGTACTATCGGCGGCACTTCGTTGATGCGCGGCCACCATACTCTATCGAGAAGATTGGCCAGTTCCAGCGCCAATATATCCCAGCCTTTTTGGATGATAACCCATCGGAAGACGCAGAACAGACAATTGCGCGTATTGGCGAAGCCTTCCAGGACGTTGCCATTCAGGACGCGCTGATCGCTAAGGATAAGACTGGCATCACTAATTGGCACACGGGCGGCGGTGAATTCTTCCCCGAGTGGGACATTGAAAAGCATGTCGTTAGG
>DAORIP010000027.1:0-6714 GCA_035438565.1 bacterium
TCCACCCCGATTTTTTCCGCTATCGTCATGGGTCTATTTTACGTTGCCGGTGGCTTTTTAGTCCTTGCTCCCTACATACTCCTACCCTTGACCTGGGCGTTGCCGGTGGCAGTTTTATTGACCGTTGTCTGTCTCTTTTTCCTTGGTGTCTGGAAGGCGAATCTCACCGGCGTTCCAAAGGTACGTAGTGGGGTTGAGATGCTTATGGTGTCGTTGGGTGCTGCCCTGCTTGGAATTTTGCTCGGCCGGCTACTGTCTGATATCTCGGGTTATCACGGGTTATAATTTACGTATGTTTTTGCATCGCCTGTCACGTGTCCGGGCACCCGAGTTTCCGGGGAAGCCTGTTTGGCTGCAAGGTGAGCCGACGACGCTAAAAAAATTGCGCGGCAAAGTTGTTCTCATCGATTTTTGGACCTATTCCTGCGTGAACTGCATTCGCACACAGGCTACGCTCAACCGTTGGCACAAACTGTATGCGGATAAAGGATTAGTCATTATTGGTGTTCATACCCCAGAATTTGCTTTTGAAAAAATTGAAAAAAATGTTGAGCAGGCGGTGCAAGATGCGGGCATTGAGTACCCGGTAGTGCTCGATCCAGACTATAAAATCTGGCATGCCTTTGCCAACGAATATTGGCCGCGCAAGTACCTCATCGATAAGGATGGGGCTATCGTATATGACCACGTTGGTGAGGGTGGGTATGCGGAAACAGAGCTTGCAATTCAAAAAGCCCTCAAGGATATTGGCGTTAAGGACCTTCCTCCCGTCCCACCTGAAGGTGAACAGGGCGGAGCTGTGTGTTACCGAACCACTCCGGAAACATACCTAGGTTTTCTCAAGGGAAAGTTCGGTAATGATCAAGAATTTTTGCCTGATACAGAAGAGGCCTTTGCTGATATTTCCGAACGTCTTGATGACGTTCCATATTTATTTGGGCACTGGAAAATTACGTCTGAGTACGTTGAGCATAGTCGTAAATTATCAGTTGCAAATGAATTTCTTGCTTTAAAATATAGTGCTTTTGCGGTGAATGTGGTGATGGGAACGAGTAATGGGAGGACCGCAGTTGTTGAAGTTGAGTTGGACGGTTTGCCGGTGCCTTCAGATCTTGCAGGGAGTGATGTGCGGATTGGAAATGATGGCAAAGCTATCGTGACCCTTAAGGAGCACCGTATGTATTCACTTATCAACGCCAAGATGTATCATCGTGGCACGTTGAAGCTTAAAACTGCGTCAGGGAATGTGCAGTTATTTGCGTTTACGTTTACGGGTTGCGAGGAGTAGGAAAACACGGTAGTTTGTTCGGGTATATGCCAAGTATCTATTTAGATTATGCCGCCGCTACGCCTCTTGACCCTAAGGTCTTGAAGGCGATGTTGCCTTTTCTAAAGGGTGAGTTTGCCAATCCTTCAAGTATTCATGCTGCTGGCATGCGTGCTCGCCAAGCAATCGACGAGGCTCGTGTTCGTGTGGCTGAGCTTATAAGCGCCCGTCCATCAGAGATTGTGTTTACCTCGGGTGCTACCGAATCGTTAAATCTAGCAATCCTTGGTGTGGCGCGCGCACATGCGGACAAGGGTCGACATATTGTTTCGGTTACTACGGAACATAAAGCCGCTCTACGCGCGCTTGAACTTGAGGGCTTTGAGGTCACATTTGTCCCAGTTGACGCTCGGGGCCAAGTTGCAGTTGAAGCGGTGCTTGCGGCGGTTCGGCCCGACACTATGCTGGTCTCGGTCATGTTCGCGAACAACGAGATCGGTACTATCGCGCCCATTGCTGAGATTGGGAGAGGACTTTTACGTTTGCGTAAGTCTGGTCAGTCTTTGCCGCTCTTTCACACGGATGCTGCTCAAGCAAATGGAGTAGTTGTGCTTGATGTTCAAAAACTGCATGTCGATCTCATGACAGTGTCGGCCGCGAAAATGTACGGCCCTAAGGGAGCAGGTGCATTATTTGTAAAATCAGGAATCAAGTTACGCCAAGTGATGGCAGGGGGAAATCATGAGTTTGGCTTGCGGCCTGGCACGGAAAACGTTCCCGCCATTGTTGGTTTTGGGCTTGCGGCACAGATTGCAAAGACGGAACTCGCTGACAACGAACGTCATCTCTGGGCAGTGCGCGAGGTCTTCCTTGAGACGCTTCATAAACACACCAAAGACATTCAGGTGAATGGCGACCCAGAATTCACGGTGCCGCATATTGTGAATATCACATTTCCTGGAGTTGATGGGGAAGCACTGGTGATCCATTTAGATGCGGAGGGGATTTCTTGCTCAACCGCCGCAGCCTGCAAGTCTTCTGATTTTCCAAGCCACGTATTGCGGGCAATTGGTTTCAATGATGCGATGATTCGGTCTACGGTTCGGTTGTCTTTTGGCCGTATGACATCACTTGCACAGGCCAAGGCAGCGGCGCGGCGTGTTGCTAAGACGGTTGACCGGTTGCGCGCCTAAACGTATTCTAGAGCGAGTATGAAACTGCGTATTATTGTCGACCCCGATTTGTGTATTGGCGCTGCAAGCTGCGTTACTGTAGCTCCAGAGTCATTTGTATTAAACGTGGAGAATAAGGCTGAAGTTCTTGAAAAAGGGCTGGCTGAGGGTGGCTCAAGTTATGAGCGGACCGTGGAGATGACTGAAGAGGAGAAGGAGAATTTGATTATGGCGGCTCAGTCTTGCCCAACGCTTGCAATTACGATTTTTGATGAAAACGGCACGCAGCTCTATCCAAACATGTAGTGGTCACGCGTTTACGTTATGCAAAACATTCTCATCATTGGCGGCGGTATCGCGGGAACGACTGCAGCTGAAGAAATTCGGAAGCGGGATGCCTCGGCGCATATCACCATTTTGTCTGAGGAACAACATGTTTTGTATTCACGTGTGTTGTTGCCGCACTACGTGAAGGATAAGATTGTTCGCGACAAAGTATTTTTGCGTACAGGCGCCTGGTATTTGGAGAAAAACATTGAACTCATGTTTGGAGTACGTGCTCTTGAAATCGACGTGAAGAATCAATTTGTTCGCACCTCAGAAGATCGTGAGCTGCCGTTTGATAAGTTACTTCTGACCACTGGCGGGGAAATTAGTTTATTTCAAGACGACTTGCGCGGCATTTCTTACTTGCACACTCTTGATGATGCTGATCACCTTAAGGCTCTCGTGGGTGAGGTGCGGACACTGAAGCCAGATGAGCGACAGGCGGCGGTATATGGGGGAGGGTTTATAGCCTGTGAATACGCTAACGTGTTTAAGCATTTTGAGATCCCATTTTGTATCATCATGCGCGGTAGTGGTTTTTGGTCGCGTCTACTTTCTGAGCACAGCCAAAAAGTTATCCGCAATTTTTTGGATAAACAAGGCGTTCCGTTATACACGAACGAACCAATGCCCGAGCTTCTCGGTGAAGACGATCTTCGCGGCTTGAAGCTGAGGTCTGGTGGTGAGATTTCGGCAAGAATTTTGGGTGTAGGTATTGGTATGAAGACAGAGTCTTCACTTGTTGCAGATGCTGGTATTCCCACGAACCATGGCATCCTGGCGAACGAGTATTTGGAAACGACGATTCCAAATGTGTATGCAGCTGGAGATGTTGCGGAATTTGAAGATACGATGGTAAAGCGGCAGGTCCAGTATAGTAATTGGATGAACGCGCAGATGCAGGGACGTGTTGTGGGTGCTACCATGGCAGGGGAGCGCACTGCCTTTAAGCTCGTCTCCTCATACGCTACCAACCTGCTTGGGCTCCATATGGTGTTTTTGGGAGATGTAAATCGCGAACATGCTGACGAAATTCGTGTCGGCTTGGCCACCGATGATGCTTCACAAGAGCTCTTTTTCCGTAATGGAATGCTGGTGGGGGCGGTTTTAATAGGGGACATTAGCCCTCGTGCAACTTTGACTCAAGCCATTGGCAAGAGCTTATGAACCTCGACACAAATGCTGTCTATAAGAAATACGATCCGGCCGATGTTGGGTTTGGTATTGAGCGCCTCCCGGATCAAGTGCGTTGTGCTTGGCACGACACTCGTGAAATCATTATTCCTAAATCCTATGCTCAAGTCGCTAATCTCTTTGTAGCGGGAATGGGTGGCTCTGCCCTTGGACCAGAGATGTTTGCCGCAGCTTTTGCGGATCGACTCAAGCTGCCAGTGACCATTGTTCGTGACTACACTTTGCCGGCCGCAGTTACCAGTAAGTCGCTTGTCATTCTGGCGAGTTTCTCGGGAACGACTGAAGAAACCTTGGCCGCAGCCGCCGATGCCAAAAAACGCAAAGCCAAGCTACTTATTCTTTGCACTGGCGGCCCGTTAGCGGAGTTTGCAAAGGCACATCATGTCCCGGCGTATATTTTCACCCCAGGTGATTTGGCCAAACAGCCACGTTTTGCCGGCGGGTTCCTTTTAGTTGGAGTACTTGGATTATTAGAGCGCGCGAAACTTTTGAAACTCAAAGAGTCAGAGCTGAACAGCATGATGTCATGTATGGGTGAGGTGATTGATTCCTGCGCAGTGGATGTAAAAACAGACGACAACCCTGCAAAAACAATCGCCAAAGCCATTGCAGGAAAGAGTGTACTGATCGTTTCCTCTGAACACCTCACGGGCAACGCGCACATTCTGCAGAATAGTATTAATGAAAATGGAAAGCAATTTGCCACCAATTTTCACTTGCCTGAGCTGAACCACCATTTGCTTGAAGGACTGACCCACCCGAAAGAGTTTGCGAAAAACACCGTCGCGGTCATGTTGCGGTCAGACTTGTACCATCCACGTACCCAGAAGCGCTATGACATCACGGCCGATATCTTCGAGCGTCAGCATCTGTCCGTAGTGGAGTACCGAACCGCGGGCAAGACGCGTTTAGATGAGGTGGGGGAGGTACTCCAGTTTGGGAGTTACGTGGCCTGGTACTTGGCCATGGAAAACAAGGCCGTGACCACGGACATCAAGTTCGTGAATGAACTGAAAAGTCGCATGGCTCAGGATTAGTTAAAAACAAAAGCTCCCGTGCGGGAGCTTTTGTGTATTTACAAACTATTCGTAACGGAGGGCTTTGATAGGGTCAAGGCGACTTGCTTTCAGTGATGGCAATGCTCCTGCTAAGAAGGCCAGGAACATGATTCCAAGGATGACCGCAATGGTTGGGACTGGTGGGAAAGCAACCAAACGGAAGCCAACAAAGTCTTTCAAGAAATCTTTGGAAGCAAAGTCACTCACAATGGTACCGATAACGATTCCAACGGCAGCACCAAGCGACGCACCCCAGAAGCCAATACTGGCAGCTTCAATGGAGAACATGAGGAAGATCTGTTTGCGGCTAGCTCCAAGTGCTTTCATGAGTCCGATTTCACTTGTACGCTCGTTGACGGACATGAGCTGGGTATTCACAATTCCGAATCCGGCTGCGAGGAGAGCAATTAATCCGAACACGTTCAAGATGATGAGAATTGTATCGATTACGGTGCTGATGACGCCGATCTGATCTTGAACGGTTTGAGCGGCGTAGCCAGCGTCGTTCAGGCGCTGCTTTAAGGCATCCAGCTCCTCTTTTGTGAGGCTTGGATCATACTTGATAGTGGAGTCTACGTACTTGCCGGATAGAGAGGCAACTCCAATTGTTTGATCCTTAACAATTTTTTCAGCTAACGTTTGGCTGACGATGATGTTGGAGTTGCCAAGTAGAGATTGCTCCTGAACACCAACGATAGTCACCTCGTAATTTTTCGTTTTACCGGCGGCATCCTTGTATCCAAGTGTGGCGGTGGTTCCGAGCATAGCCTCGGCAGAATCGTAACCGAGAGGTTTTACGTATTTGTTCGGTACGGTAATGCCGTTTGGTACATCTTCATTAACGGTATCACCGGCAGCCATGGTGAGGTTCAGGCCTTCGATATTTTGGTAGGCGGCCACCTCAAACTTCTTGTCACCGGCGGTAATGTAATCAAGTTGAGGGAGGTTGTCGGGAATCACTTCGAGCACGCCTTCAATCTCGCCGATCTTTTCAAGATCAGTTTCGTCTAAAAGAGAAATATTAAACGTTCCTACCTGACGATCGGGATTGTATTCGTTCACGTCAGTACTCACCGGATTCTGCTGACTCTGTTTTACGCGCACGATCAGTGTGCCTTCTGCGCCCACGTTTCCAAGCTGATCGTTAACGTACGCCTTTACGCCGTTCCCAAGTCCATTCGTGAGTGACAGTGTGAGTGCGCCAATAAACACGGCACCCACCGTTAATACAGTCCGCAGTTTGGCGCGGAGCAAGTTCTTTTGGGAGATTTTTACGATATCGAAAAATTTCATATTAGGCAGCCGTAACAATTCGACCATCCTTTACGAGAATGGATCGATCACAAAGTTTGGCAAGATCAGGATCATGGGTCACGATCACGAGGGTGATGTTGTGCTGCTTGTGCAGCTTGAATAACAGTTCGGTGACGATAGCTCCGTTTTCAGTATCCAAGTTTCCCGTCGGTTCATCAGCAAAAATAACCAGTGGTTTGGTGATGAGGGCGCGGGCAATACACAGGCGTTGTTTTTGACCACCGGATAACTCACCGGCACGCTTTTTCGCTTTATCAAGCAAGCCAACATTTTCAAGCATGGATAAACCCCTACGATTGCGTTCCGCTGCCGGTACTCCAGCAATGACAAGCGGCAATGTGACGTTCTCAAGCACGGTGTTCCGGGCATTCAAAAAGAATTA
>DAORIP010000028.1:0-6667 GCA_035438565.1 bacterium
CTAATCTCCACAACCACTCAAATCCGAGACGCTGCCAAGCCGTGGCTGTAGCGTTGGGGCAGGGGAAGCAAGAGCGTGTAATGGAGATTCTGAAACAAAAAATTCCTTCTGTCAGAATTTTGATGGGTATTGGGGGCGCGGCGGATTATGTGTCTGAAGCTGTAAAACGTGCTCCAACGGCTTGGCAGCGTCTCGGATTTGAGTGGTTGTGGAGATTAGTGCAAGAACCATGGAGGGCACGTAGAATCCTGACTGCGATTATCGCTTTCCCGGTCAGGGTAGCCTGGGTTACACTACGCTCAGGCAGGTTACTTCCTGCAACGCGTCGCGTTCTTCATGAGTTGCGTCAACATTTCTTTCACGGCGTTCAACCTTCCACCTCTGTAAATATTGAGACATTTTCAATTCCAGAACTTATGTCCGTCCGTACACGTATCGCCCCATCGCCAACCGGTTACATGCACATTGGTACTCTGCGTACCGTCATGTTTGATTACTTCATGGCGCGCCAAAGCGGGGGACAGTTTGTTGTACGTATTGAAGATACCGACCAGGCGCGCTTAGTTCCTGGTGCATTGGAAAGCTTGCTTAAAACGTTCCAGAAGCTCGGGATTGATTATGATGAAGGTCCGGTGCTTCAGGCTGATGGCTCAATTACGGAAGTGGGGGATTATGGTCCATACGTGCAGTCAAAGCGTTTGGATATCTATAAACCGTATGCTGACCAGCTGGTAAAAGATGGCCATGCCTACGTTTGTTTTTGTACGAGAGAGCGTTTGGAGGAAATGCGCGCAGCCCAAACTGCTGCCAAACAAACTCCAAAATATGATCGCCTGTGTTTGAAGCTTGCTGCTGAAGAGGTGGCGCGCAGGCTCGCTGCTGGTGAGTCGCATGTTATTCGCTTGAAGATCCCTGATGGTGAGGTTAGCTTTGATGACGCTATTCGTGGGGTGATTAAATTCAATCTTGCGGATGTTGATGATCAAGTCATCATGAAATCAGATGGCTTTGCCTCTTACCACTTAGCTGTGGTCGTTGACGATCACCTCATGAAAATTACCCATGTCCTGCGCGGCGAAGAGTGGATTTCTTCAACTCCAAAACAGATCGTGCTCCACGCCATGCTTGGTTGGACCATGCCTGTGTATGCGCACGTGCCACTTATCCTTAATCCGGACCGCACCAAACTCTCTAAGCGCAAAGGTGATGTTTCGGTCGAAGGCTATTTGAACAAAGGCTATTTGCCTGAGGCCATCATCAACTTTATTAGTACCCTCGGTTTCAACCCCACCTCTGACCAAGAGATTTTTACGCGCGAAGAGCTCGTAAAGCTCTTTGATTTATCCAAAGTCAACAAGGGTGGAGCAGTCATGAATACGGAAAAGTTGGATTGGATGAACCACCAATACTTGTCCAAGCTTTCCCCCGAAGCCTTGATTGAGGCCGCGAAGCCATTCGTCACCGCCGACATTGCCAATGAGCGCGTTCGTCGAGCCATTCTTGTTGAGCGTGAGCGCACAAATCGACTGGATGAATTTGAACCAAAACTGGCCCCATATCTCGCTTCAACTCCGTATGAGGCGTCCATTCTGGTCTGGAAGAAAACAGATGCCGCCGACGCCCTGAAGCAGTTGCAAGGCGTTCGCACTGTGATCGCGGGTTTTAGCGCTGAAACCTTTGCACAGATCGCGCTTCTCGAGGCTGCGGTTAAAGAGTATATTGTAGGTGCAGGCCTAAGTAACGGTAATGTTTTGTGGCCGCTTCGTGTTGCTTTGTCAGGAGCGGAAAAATCTGCCAGTCCGTTTGAGTGTCTTTGGGTGCTTGGACAAGCTGAGTCACTTGCAAGAATCGACACCGCGATCACGCGCTTACAAACGCCTTAACCCCACACATCATGCGGAGGACTGCAAAATTGATCCCACTCAGTCTCGTGGCACTTTTGCTCTATACCGGTGGTCCGGCTGTTTTTGCGGCTACGGTAACTCCAAATGAAATCACTGAATTGCAATCAGAGATTCAGAATCGCAAGGCACAGATTGAGAGCATTAACAATAAACTTGAAGAGTACAAAAAGAAAATTGCTGAATACAGCAAAAAAGCTTCATCTCTTCAAAACGACATTGCCATCCTTGAAAATGAATCAGCCATGACGGAACTTGATGTTGCCGCGACGCAAAATTCAATTGAGGAAGAAAACCTCCATCTTTCCATTTTGGACTCTAACATTGAAGACGCTGACGCTAAGCTGGCACGGCAAAAAGAGCTACTGAATGATCTGTTATTTGAAATTAACAAACAGGATAGACAGGGCGGCATTTTTGAAATGATCATCGGTGCCAGGAATTTTAATGACGTATTTGCAGCCGCGGACCAATTGCAAAGCGTGAATTCTGATCTCCGCAAAACGCTGATCGCTACTCAGCAAACAAAATCTGTTTTACAAGATAAAAAGGCCGAAAGAGAGGAGCGTCTCGCGGCACTTAGCGACCTTCAGGTAGAGCTTGATACAAAAATACAAAAGCTCGACGCACAGGTTAACGCAAAAGAAGTGCTGAACACCCAAACAAGGGAATCGGAGCTTGAATACCGCGTGCTGCTCAGTGACCTGCGTCAAGAGCAGCAGGGGATCACACAGAGGATTAATCAATTGCAACAAGACATTGAGAATAGGCTAGCCGAATCTGATGATGCCGGAGATACTACTGTGATCTCTTGGCCTGTTATGGGTCGTATAACGACTACATTTCACGACCCTACGTATCCGTTCAGATACCTCTTTGAACACTCTGGTTTAGATATCGCCGTGCCTCAAGGTACGCCAATTGAAGCCGCTGCACCTGGTTACGTAGCCTGGGCTCAAACTGGCCGTCAATACGGTAATTACGTCATGATCATTCATGCTAATGGCTTAGCGACGCTTTACGCACACATGAGTCGTATGGATGTTGTGGCTGACCAATATGTAACTCGTGGTCAGATCATTGGACTCACCGGTGGTCGTCCAGGCACTCAGGGCGCCGGATTCTCAACTGGTCCACACCTTCACTTTGAGGTTCGCCAAAATGGAATTCCAACGGACCCAATGAAATTTTTACCCTAATAGCATTGGCTATCTAAGCCTGCGACCTGTAACAGTCGTTTTAATTTAAACGCAGTTTAACGATTTTAAATTAGAAGGTATACTGATACCCATAAATTAACCTAGGCGATTTAAATGCGTCGTGTGTTTTCGGGTTTTTTGGCTTTTCCGTGGACTAGGAGGAATTTCACAATTTTGAGCACAAGACAGGGGCTCGTATACATCAAGGCCCAGGCTTGGACGCAAGAAATGCAAGGCGGCTTAGTATATCGATCAACATTTGCAGCGTAGATCCGATTGACCAAAATACAGAAGTTGAAACTATAGGGAATTAGGGAGCAAAGAACCCCCCACCGGTACTTTTGGAGAGCAGGGGAGCTGAATTTATGCCTAAGTAGGATATGCCTATGTTTATTGGCTCTTTACAGCTTACGTGTCGTATAAGGTTTATTGTACGACACTCCAGCATATCCTTCCCAACGCTGGTTTAGGCATCTGAATATCCCCTGATTTCTCCTACGCTTCCGGCGTGACGTGAAAATTCTTATCCGATTATGAACGCGACACTTCCTGATACCTCCCCTGTTACGTAAAATTGAGCAGGGGACTTTTCATGCTATGTGTCGCAAAAAAACAGGGGACCGGACACATTATCCAAATCCCCTGCTCTCTTGGCTTTACGCTAGCACTTTTAAGTCTTCCAGAATCTCTGCTACATGTGTCCCTGGTTTAACGCTCTCATAGACCTTAGCGACCATACCCTTGGGGTCAATGAGGAAAGTGTTGCGCATAATCCCCTCATATTCCCTGCCCATGAATTTCTTTTTCCCAAATGACTTGTAGGCCTTGCATACCTCCTTTGATTCATCTGCGAGCAAAGGGAAGTTCAGACTTTCATTTTTGGCAAACTTTTCATGACGCTTTACTGAGTCTGCTGAAACGCCAAGCACGATGGCGCCAGCGGCCTTTAAACGTGCCTCGTTGTCTCTGAAGCTACACGCCTCAACAGTACAACCCGGAGTCATGTCTTTTGGGTAAAAATACAACACGACCCACTTCCCTTTGTAATCAGCTAAAGCATGCTGCGTCCCCTTTTGATCTGGCAATGAAAATGCTGGAGCCGCTTTGTTCTCAAGTGGATGGGACATAATCGAAATTATTTAATATACACACGCGTTCCAAAACGTAGATCAATGTATCCCGGCTTCTCCGTTGCAGACAGGTAGTCAGCCATAATGGCTTGCAAAACCTGAATTTGCTCCGCAGGGTCTTTCACTGCGTCAAAAAGGATCAAGAAACTTTGGTTGCTCGTAACTGCGAACCACGGCAGCATGAGGTCATCAGACACAAACTCGTGTGCCTCGATTCCAAGGTCTTTGAGACCTTGTTGGAAGGTTAACACATTCTCGATCTTTTGAGTGGAAAGTACAGCGTCACCGGCAGAACGAAGCGTTGATGACTTGTCCTTGAAAATTGGCATGTCACTTTGGAGCGTGGCTAAACTTTGAGGATCGGCCGGTGGAGACACAACTGCGGCCTTTACAAGAACCGCCGCTTTTTCTTCTGGAGTGGCCGGTCCAGTGATTTTTCCTTCTCGATCAACCATGTACACCTCGTCGCCGGACAGTAGCGCGACCATAAATACATCCTCAACTATGGAAATAGTTACATCTGAACCCTGGCGCTCAACCTGAACACTTTTTATTGGAAATTTAGCTTGAAGGGCATTAATGGATCGCTGCGGTTTAAAAAACCAACGGTGCCCGTTAGGGAAAATGAAATAGTTTGTTTGAGAAAAATCTTGTAACACTTGTAGCTTCAAATCATCCGAATTGAGCGTAACGGTTCCAACTACATTTACATTTTGTAAACGTAAGTAAGGTCCATATACAGCCTCGCACAGCCCAGCCACAAGTCCGAGTAATAAAACTCCTAGCCCGAGAAGTGGCCAGAATTTTGCCTTTGTTTGCACACGCGGAAACAGAGGATTACTGGTTTCGTGTAAACCGTAGGCCTTAGCCTCAAAGAAGCGCATGAAATTCCTCCGTTTCATACTCCTAGACAACGATCCGCGGTAAGAGCGGATTAATTCGCGTCACAATTTCGTAATTGATGGTGCCAACCTTGTCTGCCATATCATCCGCCGTGATGGCGTTCATGCCGTCTCTTCCAAGTAAGGTAACCGTATCCCCCGCTTTTGCGGCCGGCACAGTGGAAACGTCGATCATGAACATATTCATGCAAATGTTTCCAAGCACTGGGCAACGTGTTCCTCTTACAATCACTTCGCCGCACCGAGAAAGTTTACGATCATACCCATCATAATAGCCTACCGGCAAGACAGCAATACGCATCGGGCGATTGACAACAAAATGACCGCCGTAGCCAATCTGGGCCCCAGGCACAACACTCTTTACTTGAGCAATCGTCGTCTTCCAGCTTAAGGCGGGTACCAAGTCAACCCGCTGTCGACCAAGGGTCACCGCACGTCGCACACTTGCTGATGGCCAAAGCCCATAAAGTGATAAGCCGATACGAACCATGTTGTAATGCGTATCAACTTTTGTGAGTGCCGCGGCCGAACAGGCCATGTGCGCATATTTTGGCGCAATGTCATGATCAGCAAGCGTGGCTGCAAGCGTTTCAAATTTTTGCATCTGCGCAAAAGTAGGTTCTGGTCGATCAATATCTTCAGAGCTTGCAAAATGCGAGCCCACTGCAAAAACCGTAATCCGTTCACCTGCCTTTTTGATAGCCTCAAAAGCAGCTTCAAGCTCCCTAGCATCCATGCCCTGACGATGAAGACCGGTTTCAAGTTTTAAATTAATAAGCGCACTCGTGCCTTTGGCGCGTGCCGTTTCCGCTAAACCTGCAATTGTCTCTGGATCATAAACGGTTTGCACAAAACGTCCCAACACCACCTCAAGGTAACGTGATGGCAGCGTGAAACCTAAAATGAACACCGTGCAGGCTGGATCAATTGCCCGGATGAGCAGTGCTTCGTCAACACTGTCCACTGCAAAGGTCGTAACGCCAGCTTTCAAGGCCGCCCGAGCAACTTCTTTTGTGCCATGCCCATAGGCATTGGCTTTAATGACTGCACAAAACTCCACTCCGGGCGCAAGCACGGAGCGGAGATTCTCAATATTGCTTGAGAGTGCAGTTGAAGACACTTCAACCCAAGTTTTGTATGGTTGGCCTGCGATCACATTTACGCCCTTGGCACCAAGACCGTTTTTCCACCCATAAATGGCTGGAGGGCTTCAGGAATGCGTACGGTACCGTCTTCCTGCTGGTAGTTTTCAAGTACAGCTACCATGGTGCGACCAAGTGCAAATGCAGTTCCATTCAAAGTATGCACAAACTTGGTTTCGCCGTCCTTGGTCTTATACCGAGTATTCAAGCGACGTGACTGGAAGTCCGTACACGTGCTTGTGGAGTGAGTTTCGCGATAGGTATTCTGCGAAGGAATCCAGGCCTCAATATCAAATTTGCGTGCTGCAGGAAGACCGAGATCGCCTGTGCATTGCTTAATTACGCGGTACGGAACTCCAAGTCCCTGCATGAGCTCCTCTTCGACCGACAATA
>DAORIP010000029.1:0-6477 GCA_035438565.1 bacterium
TTGGAGCCTTTATGGAGGGTGTGAATCTTTTTTCTTCCTTTGCTATTCTCATGAATTTCCCACGTATGGGAAAAATGAAGGGAGTGGGTCAGATTGTGACTTGGAGTATCAGAGATGAATCACTCCACAGTAAAGGTGTGTGTCATTTGTTCCGGGACCTGATCTCTGAAAATAAATACCTCTGGACCCAGGACTTCAAGGATCGTTTATACGCCCGTTGTGAAGAAATGATTGGCCTTGAGGACGCCTTCATTGACACGTGCTTTTCAATGGGAGCGGTGGCTGGTCTAACGCCGGAGCAGGTCAAGCAGTACATTCGCTACATTGCTGATCGCAGACTCCACGACATCGGTCTCGATGCTCGTTATAACGTAACCAACCCTCTTGAATGGCTCGATATCATGGTAAATGCTAAGGAACACACGAATTTCTTCGAAAATCGCGCTACTGAATATTCTAAAGGTACGGTACTTGAGGACTGGACCTAAATCGCCTATCTACACTCTCTGCGTATGCCTTCTTACTCGACAGTTATTGATGCTTTGTCCGCGAACGATCTTAACGCTGCTGGCCAAATGCTCTTGGCAGAAATTTTGGAAACCACCAAAACTAAGAACAGCTGGGACTGTCCTCACTACACCGCAGATAAAAGTGTGCAGCAGGCGATTAAGCTTGATCACAGTCGTAACGAATGGTTTACCTATTTCGGCCTCGAGAATTTACGGGATCGTTATTTTTTGAAGGATGAGTCTGGAGAGATTTGTGAGAATCCACAAACTTTTTATGCCCGTGTTGCAACTGGCATGGCGCGCAATGATATAGCGCACGCTCAGGAGCTGTACGATATTTTGAGTAAGGGATGGTTCATTGCCGCCACCCCAACCCTCATGAATATTGGAACGAATAAGGGTTTGCCAATTTCTTGTTTCTTAAACACGGTTCCAGATACTTTGGAAGGCATTTTCGATATTTTCCGTGAGAACGCCTTTTTGTCGAAGTACGGTGGTGGTATTGGTACGGATTGGTCCCAGTTGCGCGGTCAGAACGCGCCACTAAAGGCCAGTGGTTTGAAATCATCGGGCGTTATCCCGTTCTTGAAGATCATGGATTCGGAGACGATTGCCATTTCGCGTAACTCAACGCGCCGTGGCGCCGCGGCCGCTTATTTGCGCATTGACCACCCGGATATTGAAGACTTCTTGGAACTTCGTAAACCAGGTGGAGATCAGGATCGCCGTTGTTTGAATATCAATAACGGTTTGGTACTCACAGATGCGTTTATGGAAGCCGTAGAGGCCGGTAAGCCCTACCAGCTGATCGACCCACACTACGGAACTGTTGCAAAAGAGCTCGACGCCCTCACCATGTGGCGCAAGATTTTGTCCATGCGCGCTGAGACCGGTGAGCCGTACATGATTTTTATCGACACCATCAACAAAGCTCGTCCACAGCACCACAAGGATCTTGGTCTCATGGTGCGCCAGAGCAACTTGTGTACCGAAATTGTGCTGCCAACAAGCGACACTCGTACGGCGGTGTGCTGTCTTGGAAGCCTGAATCTTGAGAAGTGGGAAGAGTGGAAAGGGGAGTTGGAGAGTATTGCCTACGCCTGCGTGAAGGCGCTCGATAACAATCTGGAAACGTTCTGCGACATGGCCGATCCGGTAGAGTTCAAGAAAGCCATCAATTCCGTAAAGCACGAGCGTTCCATTGGTTTGGGTGCTATGGGCTACCATGGCTATCTCATGTCAAAGAACATTCCGTTTGAAAGCATGATGGCTCGGGCTTTGAACAAAGAGATCTTTGGCGCTATTCACGCGGCCGCAACCTCGGCGAGCGTTAAGCTTGGCCAGGAACGTGGTTTGCCAATTGATGGCGGTACGCAGCGTAACAGCTACGTTACAAGTATTCAGCCAACGGCTTCTACTGCCTTCATCTGCGGAGAGGCAACGCCATGTATTGAACCAATTGCTGGAAACGCTTATTTACAGAAGACCCTATCTGGCAGTTTCCTGGTGAAGAATAAGTTCTTGGAGCGCTTCCTTGAAACCAAAGGTTTGAACACTTCCGATACATGGAAGCGCATCATTGCCGATAAGGGCAGTGTAGCGAATGTGGCCGAACTCTCAGAAGAGGAGAAGGCTATCTTCCGCACGGGCTATGAAATGAACATGCGTGAGATTGTGCAGCAGGCCGCTGATCGCCAACCATTTATTGATCAAGCCCAGTCATTGAACCTATTCTTCTCAACTCCAGTTAGTGGTAAATACTTGAATGAGGTGCATATGCAGGCCTGGAAGTCAGGACTCAAGTCCCTGTACTACCTCCGTTCTGCCGCCCCAATTCAGGCAGATAGCATTTCCATGCAAACCACAAAACGTGATGTTGCCAATGAAGAATGTGCTGTTTGTCAGTAAACGTAAGTAAAAGCAAAAGGGTCATGTCTCCTGTGGACATGACCCTTTTGTGATAATGTGCTATGAGTATACTGATGCCGTATTGTAAGTCTTGTCTTAAGCTATGAAATTGTCCGCCGCCTTAGATTTAGTTCAAAATGATTTACCTATCGTTGTTCGTGATAAAACCTTCTCCCCACGGGGTGTCGAGGAGGCTACTCTAGAGACGGGTGAGAGCGTGTATTGGGTGTATACCAAAGATGGCATGTGGCTATCGTTTGACCCTGAGGGTGAGGAGATTCTTTTGTTTGAGGATATCAATGAAGAATTAGAACCAGAGGACGACACCGTTGTGTATGGTGGGGAAGATTACGAATTTTCATATGAAGGCGTGGCAAAAGTAGATGATGATGATGGTGGTACTACCACGAATTTTAAGGAGTATCAGAACGCGGATGGTGATGTTATTCGGATTATGGAAGATGAGTCTACGGGCGATAAGTCATACGCCTATGGCGTGAAAATCACTGAGGAAGATTTGCAGGAGGCTTAGTCGATAGTTAACGGGAACTGACAACTATGTCAGTCGTGGAGCGAAGACATCGGGCTCAAGATAACGGATGGCGCTTGCGCGCTCTCCGTTTCTTTTTTCTCGCATTAACCCTCATAGTGGTTGGTCGGCTATTCATGTTGCAAATCCTTGAAGCCTCGACGTACAAGGTTTTAGCTGAAGGACAGTATTCGCTGTATGAGCAGCTTGTGCCTCAGCGTGGCCGTATTTACGTGAAAGATCATGGTGACTTGACTGAATACCCCGTAGCTACAGATGCTCCAAAGGCCTTTGTGTATGCAGACCCTAGAAAGGTGACTGATCCGGTAGCGCTTGGTCTAGAGATTGCAAAAATTTTGAAGCTTGATGGCTTAGAGGAATATCAGCGTTTTGGCATGATGGTACAGTTGCGTAATGCCGGGCGTATTACTGAAGCTCAGGAGCTTGAAAATTTACTGCGCCAAGAACGATCAGCTAAATTGGCTGCAGCGGCGGCTGAGACTGAGGCGCCTATGCCGGCGCCCGCTCCAGTGCTTGCGCCTGAAGTTCTTGCTGTGACTCCGGAGCTTTTATCGGAAGCCGGTGCTGTTGCAGGCGCTGCGATAGAAACAGTAGGGATGGAGCCGTTTACGCTTGAGGGTAATCCTACAGCCACGCTGATTGACCGTTTGAGTAAACGTGATGATCCGTATGAACCGGTTGCGCGGAGTGTTACGGATGAAGAATTGGATTTACTGAAAACACTAGATACCGACGCTCTGGACTATATCGTAGAAGCTGCGCGAGCATATCCAGAGCCAGGTTTTGGCGGTCAGGTGCTTGGTTTTTTGGGACGTAAGGATGACGGTCAGCCTCGTGGACTCTACGGCCTTGAAGGTTATTTTAATGATTTTCTATCTGGTAAGCCTGGTCACTTAAATTCTCAAACGGATGTGTCAGGGCGGTGGATTGGGGTAGGGAATCGTGAGTTCAAACCCGCTATTGATGGCGGGGATATTGTACTTACAATTGATCGGACGCTGCAGGTGAAAGTATGTGAGATTTTGAAGCGGGGTGTTGAACAACACCGCGCAGACTCTGGGACAGTAGTAATTCTTGAGCCTAAGACCGGTAAGGTGTTGGCGATGTGTGGAGCCCCAGATTTTTATCCAGCGGAGTATGGTCATGTAGAAGACGCGGGCGTATATAACAACACCGCTATCTTTAGTGCCTACGAACCGGGATCAATTTTTAAGCCGCTCACCATGGCGGCCGCTATTGATGTGGGTGCGGTGAGCCCAGATTCCCGCTTTACAGATACCGGTTCGGTAAAAATTGATACGTTTACCATCCATAACGCTGCTCAAAAGGTGTTTGGCAATGTGTCCATGATTGAGGTTTTGGAAGAGTCGATTAATACTGGAATGGTTTGGGTGATGCGTCAGATGGGGCGTGATGTATTAGAAGATTACGTGAAGAAATTTGGTTTTGGTGAGCCAACGGGCATTCAGTTAAAGTCAGAGGTAGCTGGAACGATCGCTTCGCTTGATGAATGGTCGGAAGTGTATCCGGCTACGGCTGCTTTCGGGCAAGGAATTACAGTTACACCATTACAAATTGTGACTGCTTATGCGGCACTGGCAAATGGTGGCTTGCTTATGAAGCCTTATATTGTTGACGAATTACGCTATGCGGACGGTACGGTTGAGAGGACGGAACCACAGGAGATACGACAAGTTGTGTCTCCTGCCACAGCGACGACAGTTGGTGCAATGTTGGTGTCAGTGGTGGAGTACGGTCACGGTAAAAAAGCAGGCGTGCCAGGGTATTACATTGGTGGTAAAACCGGAACGGCGCAGATTGCAAGAAATGGCGTTTATTCGACAACTGAATTCAACGGTTCGTTTGCTGGTTATGGTCCGGTTCAGGATCCAGTTTTTGCTATGATTGTAAAAATCGAAAACCCTAAAGAAGGAGTGATCTACGCAGAGAGTACTGCTGCGCCTGTCTTTGGCGAAATCGCCGCCTTCCTTTTGGAGTATTACGGCGTTGCTCCAGAGCGCCCAATCGAGTAACCTGAAAGTAATATGAAAACTGTTGTTATCAAAGTTTTAGCCACTATTGCCAAGGCGAAAATCAAAAAGTACCACCCAACGGTGATTGCGGTGACCGGTTCCGTGGGGAAGACGTCAACGCGTACTGCGATTGCAATTGCGCTGGCTGCCAAATACCGTGTCCGCACGCCGTATAAAAATTACAACAACGAAATTGGCTTGCCCCTCGCAGTTCTTGGCGAGCAGAGTCCAGGAAAAAACGCTTGGGAGTGGTTGAAGTTGTTTGCTAGGGCGGTGAGGAGCAAAGATATGCCAGAGTACCTTGTTCTCGAATATGGTGTGGACAAGCCTGGAGATATGGCTGGACTTATTCGGATTGCACACCCACAGACAGTAGTGATTACGGCGATTTCTCCAGTTCATGTCTCGAATTATCCAAGTCTTGAGGCATTGATTGATGAGAAGGCGGCCCTAGGTGAATCGGTCTTGCAAGACGGGCTTGTGCTTTTAAATGGCGACGATGTTCGTGTCATGGATACGCGCAAACGTTTTCATGCTCCCGTGAGAACGTACAGCCTTAGCAACGGCGATGCTTACGCTTCAGACATCCAGTTTACGTATCCGAAAGAAGAGAGCTTTGACGTGGGGGAGGTATTTGTGGTTTTGAACGCCACGCTCCACGTCGGCAATGAAACCGCTCAGCTTAAGCTTCTAAATTGCGCGAGTGCGTCAATGGCGTCTGCAGCGCTTGCCGCGGCTCAGGTAGCAGTTCATCATGGCGTGCCTTTAGCTGCTGCGACTGCTGCGCTTTCAAAGGAGCTTGTACCTGTGAATGGTCGTTTGCGACCGTTGGCTGGTATTAAGGGTTCGCTTATTTTGGACGACAGTTATAATGCCGCTCCAGCTTCAGTCATTGCCGGACTTGAGGCGTTAGAGCAGTTTACTCCAGGGGAGCTGAAGGATCGTCGGATTGCTGCCCTGGCGGACATGGCAGAGCTTGGAAGCCTATCTGAGGCTGAACATCGCAAGATTGGTGAGCGTGTAGCTGCAGCTGCGGATTTGTTTGTAGCGGTTGGTCCACAGATGAAGTTTGCAATTGAAGCTGCTATTGCAGCGGGTATGCGAGAGGACAAAACGATTTGGTTCAAGGATTCGGTTGAAGCTGGCCGCTATCTGGATCGCATTCTTGAGACAGGCGATGTTGTGCTCGTAAAGGGTTCTCAGTCACAGCGTATGGAGCGTCTTGTTAAGGATATTTTAGCCGAACCTAGTAAGGCGAAAGAGTTGTTGGTTCGGCAGGAGGATCGGTGGTTAGCTTGATTTTTTGCTAATATTTGATATTCTTCCACGGTCTCGCTTCCTGAGACGAAGAGGTAACCATGCGTTATTTGGTGTTTTTGGTCGGCTGTAGCTGTTCGACGGTTCCGGAGGCCGGTCCGTGCGCGTCGGCGTTGAGTCCCGATTCGCTCCCGATGTACTTCATCGAGAACCGGAGCGG